>JALHTW010000061.1 GCA_022866045.1 Candidatus Aminicenantota bacterium
GAGATAGGTTTTCCCGGCGCCGGTCGGGCCGGTGATGAACAGATTGTGTTTGTCCCGGATCCACTGGCCCTCGGCCAGGCTCAGGACCTGGCCGCGATCCAGACCCCGGCGAGGCCCGAGATCCAGGTCCTCGACGACGGCGGTCTCCCGGAAGTGCGCCACCCGCATTCGGCGGATCTGTTTTCTCTGCTGACGAAGGTTCCATTCCCGATCGAGCAGCAACCCGAATCGCTCTTCGAAGGAGAGCTTCCGGTACTGATGGCTTTCCATCTGCTCCCGCAGCCCTTCCAACATGCCGGCGAGTTTCAAGGACGTTAATTTATCGAGGATCGGCTGATAGAGCATGATGCGTTTTCCCTGTTTTCAAGCGTCCGGCCAAAAACATCGCGTTTAAATGACCTATAACGGGCGATCGTCTTCACGAGTAGTAGCCCCGGCCCCGGATATTGGGAGGGGGCTTTTCGGCGGGCGCGGCTTCCCGCTCGGGTCGGACTCGATCGAGGCCGACATCGAGGATGTTCTTCACCCCGCGATAGGAGTGCAGGCTGAAGAAGAGCGCCCGCCGACAGGCGTCCTCCAGCCGCTCTTTTCCGTAGCGTGATTCCAGGCGCATGAGCCCCAGCGAGGAGCGATAGCCTTGTTCGGGATGGGCCCGAGTGACGAGCAACGTCCGAACCATTTCGATCGTGGCCGGGCCGCACTTTTCCGCCCAGCGGAGGAACCGCTCCGGCGTCCAGTCCAGGAACGCCCGATGCGCGGCCGGCATATGCTCGGCCAGCGTCGAGTGATAGCCCGGCGTGTCGTCCCGGAGGTGCGAGGCGATCCGTTGGCCCCGCGAAAAGATCTCGACCGTCCGCTCTGTGGCCCGCAGTTCCACGTCTTTATGCCGCAGGTCGTAAGGCACGCTGTAGTAATGCCCCTGATACTGGACGTGATAATCGATCCCGACTTTGGCCCGCTTCCATTCGGCCGGCTCATACGGCCGCTCAGGCAGCGGCCGGAGCGCCGGGCGGTCGAGCAACTCGAAAAGCTCCCGGCGGCTTTTCCCGAGATGCTCCATGACCTTGAGGTTCAACAGCTCGCGCTTCTCTGCGATCGCGGCGTTGATCTCGTCCAAGCTGAAAAACGTCCGGTTCCGAAGCGGCGCGACGACCCACCGCTCGACCACTTGCACCCCGGTCTCGACCTTGGCCTTGTCCCGAGGATGCCGGACCCGGGTCGGGACGACCGCCGTCCCATAATAGAGGGCCATGTCCTGATAGGTCGGATTGAGGTCGGGCTCGTAAAAGCAGGCCGAGGCGACACCGGTCTTGGCGTTGTCCGGGACGACGATCTCCGGCACCCCGCCGAAGTATTCGAAGGCGTGGACATGGCCCGAGATCCAACTCGGCAGAGCCTGCGAAGCCTGGGCCTCGCAAAACGTCGCGCTCGATGCGCCCAGGGTCGCCACGAAGACCGGCGCCGGATGCCGCTCGCCCGTCGTCCGATCCTGATAGGACATCAGCAAGCCGGCGTAATCCACGAACAACTTTTCCCCCGCCTTGTGCGTCATCCGCATCGTCGGGTGCAGAGTTTTCGCCCACCGGGTATAGCGCTCGCAGAACTGCGTATAGCGATAAACGTCCGGTTGACCCTCGGCATATTCCATCCACAGGAGCTTGCGGGTAATGCCCTTTTTCCGGAGTTCTTTATGGATCTCGCTCCAGTCGGGCTCTTTTCGCTTTCCCCCCAAGTGGATCTCATAGGAAAAAAGCTTTCGCTCCAGCTCGTCTTCCGTGAGGCCCTCCGGCAGCGGCCAGCTGAGGCCCGCTTCCCCGGCCCTGGCCAGATATTCCCGGACGGTCTCCTTGCCGATCGAACAGGCCCGGGCAACAGCCCGATTGGAAAGTCCGGCCTCCTTCAGCCTCAACACTTCTTTGATCTTGCGCATGGATAACCTCTCTCTCGGCATCGTCGTCTCCTCTCCTCGATTGAGGAGACATGATGGCCGAACATCGTTAAGTTATCCAGCGACGCTTCGCTTATTGAAGATTTCGGTCCCAGCCGAAAAGTGGCCGGATTCGCCCGGAATCGGTGGCCGCTTTCAGCCGGATTCAGTGGCCATTTTGGACCGGAATCACTGGCCGCATTCGTCCGGAATATGCACTCACGGGTGGCACATTGATCGGGGGCAGGTCAATATAGCATCATTCCCCTCAATAATGGGCCATTTCATATTGAGGCGATAAGGGAGAGAGAAATTAGAAAAATTCGGGTTGTTCTTGATGAAATACGGTCATGTGATGAAAAACTTGTTAAGGAGAATAAGCTTCCTGCTATATGTACAAAGGAAATTTGGTGTAAAATGATCGGAGAGATAGGCTTTATTAAAAAGGACCTTTAAAGGCTGAATCAGAATATGAAACCGGAATTGACTAGTATCGTCCTCTATGATATCAATACTCTGTGGTTGATCAGGGAACGATAATTGATGTGTTTTCTCTCCTCGGAATTCCTGGCCTTACTGAAGCTTGGGCTAAGTTTATAGCAGAAGGCGCAATTGTTTGCCTTGAAGATCAAGGCCATAGAAATATCACTAGAA
>JALHTW010000062.1 GCA_022866045.1 Candidatus Aminicenantota bacterium
CAGGTCGGTCATGGTCCATAGCCGGGGCATCATCGAAGCGCTGCTGAAGATTTATAACGCCAAGCCCCTGGTGGACGAACTGCTCGGAAAGAAATAACGAGCGGCGATGATGCCCCGTGGCTTGCCGCGGGGAGCCGCTCGTAGACGGATCCAAGCGGGAGCCGCCCCCTTGGCCGCAGGCCTGATTTTTACCTTTCTTGACATCATTCACGCCCGACGATATGATTTTTTGTGAAGAACGGGTATAGCAACAATCACTTGAGACAAACCCGGGGACCTGAAGTTAAAGGCTATTATAAAACCTTTGACCTTCTTATCGTTTTGTCCGTTTTGCTGTCGGTTGTTATCGAAGGAAACGAGCAAAGCAGTATCTTGAAGAGCGAATTCATCTTCGTTAAAGCGCCTTTCTCCCAATGCCACGCATCGACCATCGCCGAATCCAAAGGCGGTTTGCTCGCCGCATGGTTCGGCGGCTCGAGCGAAGGGCATCCGGATGTCGGCATTTGGCTCTCGCGGAACGAAGGCGGCCGGTGGACCGAACCGATAGAAGTCGCCAACGACGCCGAGGCGCCGACACGTTATCCCTGCTGGAATCCGGTTCTCTTTCAACCGGCAACGGGTCCGCTGATGCTTTTCTACAAAGTTGGTCCCAGTCCGAGCTCGTGGCGGGGAATGTGGAAGACGTCCGAGGACAGCGGAAGAACATGGTCCCCGCCAAAGCGCTTGCCGGAAGGGATTCTCGGCCCGATCAAGAATAAGCCGGTTCAATTGGCCAATGGCGACATCCTCTGCCCGTCGAGCACCGAGCATGACGGATGGCGCGTTCACTTCGAGCGCACGGGCGACCTGGGCCGGACATGGCAGGCCACACTACCGGTGAACGATGGCCGGGAATTCAGCGCGATCCAGCCGAGCATCCTCGTCCACAAAGACGGTAAACTCGAAGCGCTGGGCCGGTCAGCCCAGGGAAGGATCTTCGAGCTCTGGTCGGAGGACGCCGGGAAGACTTGGGGCAAGATGACCGCGACCGACCTGCCCAACCCGAATTCCGGCATCGATGCCGTGACGCTCGGCCGTGGGCAACACTTGCTCGTCTATAATCATTCCACGAAAGAGCGCCGCCCTCTGAGCGTCGCCGTCTCCTTGGACGGAAGGGAATGGAAGGCCGCGCTTGTGCTTGAGGGCGGACCGGGCGAGTTTTCGTATCCCGCTGTGATCCAAACAAGCGACGGCCTCGTCCACATCACTTATACATGGAAGCGGCTGCGCATAAAACACGTCGTTCTCGATCCAAATAAGATCGTCGTTTTTTAAGGCCTGCCCGCCATTGACAGCGATCATTGCCTGAAGATATATTTTGTTCGGACAAAACCGAAATAAAAAAGGAAAATGAAGCATGAAAAAAATCAGCGTTTTCATCGGAATCCTGTTCTTTTCGATCATCGCCGTGGCCCAAAAACCCAGGCCTGTCCTTTCTCCCAAGGAAGAGCTTGGAAAACGTTTTTTCTTCGACACGCGCCTCTCGTCGCCCGAGGGCCAGGCTTGCGCGGCCTGCCATGGCCCGCAGGTCGGAATGACCGGACCTGATGAGAAGACCAATAGATCCGGGGGCGTTTATAAAGGCGCCGTGCATGGCCGGTTCGGAAATCGCAAGCCCCCGACGGCCGCCTATGCCGGAGACAGCCCGGTCCTTCATATGGACGCGGATGGAAACTTCGTCGGCGGAATGTTCTGGGACGGCCGGGCCACGGGGGAAACGCTTGGAGACCCGCTCGCCGAACAGGCTATGGGTCCGTTTCTCAATCCCCTCGAACATAATATGCCCGACAAAAAGAGCATTATCCTCAAAGTCCGGCAGTCAGATTATGCCTCGCTTTTTGAAAAAGTCTGGGGCAAGGACTCTCTCGACGCCGAAAAGGATATCGACGGGACCTATGAACGCATCGCTCGCTCGATCGCTGCCTACGAACGTTCGGCCGAAGTCAATCCGTTCAACTCCAAGTTCGACGATTTTTGGCGCAACGCCCGGGCCGCCGGCCTAGCCGTCGAATCCATCTCCGACGCCAATGAGAGGAAATTTGAGGGCCTCGGCCTCAGCCGGGAGGAGCTCGGCGGCCTTCTGTTATTTAACACAAAAGGGAAATGCGCCAACTGCCATCTCCTCAAGTCCGAGGGCGGGAAACCGCCGACGTTGGCGGACTTTGGCTATGACAACCTGGGCATTCCGAAGAATCCCCAAAATCCTTATTATGAAATAAGCAAGGAATTCAACCCGGATGGGAAGAACTGGTTGGACAAGGGGCTCGGAGGATTTCTGGGAAAGACGCCGAAGTATGCCAAGTTCGCCGCCCAGAACCTCGGCAAACACAAAACGCCGACACTCCGGAATGTCGACCTTAGGCCGAATCCGGGCATGGTCAAAGCCTACATGCACAACGCCAGCTTCAAGAGCTTAAAGGACATCGTCCACTTCTACAACACCCGGGACATCGTGTCGGCCAACTGGCCTCAGCCTGAAATCAAGGAAAATGTCAACACCACTGACCTCGGAAATCTCGGTTTGACGGAAGACGAGGAAGAGGCGATCGTCACCTTCATGAAGACGCTTTCGGACAGGATATAAAACAAGTCGTAGAGGCCGATGGGCTCGGCGAAATGTCGCGCGGCGGGGGCGGCTTCGGCAGCACGGTGCTCGAATTTCGCGAAGATAATTCGTTACTTAATCCGAAGTGCACTGCGCCGGCCAGTAATCTCATAGACCTTCTTCAACTGCTTGGTCGCTTCTAAAACTGACAGAGACGGTTTACATCTGGAGACTTCTTTCATAAGCTACCTAACGAAAGGAGATGCTTTACGTCAGGGGCCGAGATGATGAGGAATCAGCGCTAGCGGCAGGGGATCATCCGCGATGAAGGCGACGATATATTTTCTGTAAAAAAAACCGGCAATGTCCTTCTCTCTCACGAGCGGTGATGATGCCCCGTGGCTTGCCGCAGGGAACCGCTCGAGAGGGATCTAAGAGCGCAATCGCCACAAAAAAATGGATGATAGGGGGATTTATTTTAGGCGAGTTCTTTAGCCCGCATATAGGCCAGCACGGCGAGGACGATCAGAAAATTGATGACAATCAGGGAGTTGTAGGTATAGAACCGGAAGAGGGTCTTTCCTAAGACTTCTCGGAGCGTGGCGCCGATGAGGATCAAATCAACGGCCAAG
>JALHTW010000063.1 GCA_022866045.1 Candidatus Aminicenantota bacterium
CAGCTTCACCACCCAGCGCGAGTTTTTCCCCGTAGGACGGTCCGTCAGGGGCCCGAGAGAATTCGTCAGGTCAGGCCGAATTCTCTCCCCGGGTTTCCGATTTTCCAGGAGGTTCGATGTCCTCTTCTCATCGGCTTTGGTCAAGGCGAAGGTCACTCCCTCAGCCCCGAAGTAGATTGTTTTGTCCTTTCCCTGGATATAGTAATCAACCCGGTCGTCCAGTTGGCCCTGGTTTGGAATGAGGCTTACCGGCATATTGCTGAAATCAGGCTGGGCCTGGAGAACTCTAGCGGAAGATGCGGAGGGCGAATGAAGTATCTGCCCCGTGACCGCGGGCATCCCTGTCCCCGGGGTCAGAAAAGAAATGCAGGTTATCAAGACGGCGCCGGCCAGGATTCTTTTTTGCATGAGGTGCTCCTTAAAGCTAAAAACAATATCTTATCCGAATTGGTTGCATTAGACAACGGACAAGATCTCGACGAAGCAATTCTTTTTCCGGGGCGCCGGAAAGTCGAGAAGGGGTGGCGCGGCGAAGGGGCTCGCCGCCCGCGCGCAGCGGCCTGGCCGCGAGCACGGCCGGGGAAGAGCCGCGACAGGACCCCGCCCGAAAATGGCCTGACACCGGAAAAAGAATTGCTTACGATCTCTGACCGTCTAGCCCATTGAGATCAGAGGGGGGGAGTGGTCTTTGGCTGTTCTCGCGAATAAGTTGCTCATCACCTCGATCTTTCTCCATCCGCATGGAGGCCGGCCCATTTTTTTGAAATAATTGTTATGTTCCCGGGAATTCTTATGCTAATATATGGGCCGTTATTGCTTATGAAACGAAACCGTCCCGGCTGGCGTTAATATATTTATGAGCGGGCTTGTCGCTCGCGAGCGTCGTGTTCCGGCGCCCGTTGGAAGGGGTCTTCCCCTCCAAATTGACTCGGGAGATCGAAAGTTTCACGGACAATCCGAGGAGGTCCGATTTGAGCAAAGCGTCTGCCGCCACTTCCATATGCCTGGTTATCCTCCTTAGCGGAATGTCGTTTCTTCGAGGGCAAAGCCATACCGGCACCATCCAGGGGAAGGTCGCGGATAAATCGGGTAAAATCATTTCCGGGGCTACGGTGTACTTATCCTCCCCGGCTATGCTTGGAATCCGGATAGTTTTAACCGGAAAGGCCGGAACTTTCGACTTTTCCGCTCTGGCTTCCGGTATCTACACCATATCCGTGGAAATGCCCGGGTTCCAAACTCTTGTCCGCGATCGGATTGACCTTCACACGGGGATGTCCTTCTTTTTTAACCTCGAACTGACCCCTTCGGAGTTGGAGATGGACGTCATATCCCCAGCCGCTCCGACCTCCCTGGATGCGGTTTCAGCCAAAACGGCGGCTTTCACGGACCAAGCCCTGTTGCGTAACATCCCCCTGGCCCGGGATTTCAGCGCTGTTTTGAACACAGCTCCCGGCGTCATCTCAGCCGGATATTCTTTTAATCAAGAACCCTCCATCCTGGGCGGCACAGCGCGGGATAATGTTTATGTCCTCGACGGGGTTAACATAACCGATATGTTTACGATGGCTCCTCTCGCCAATCTCACCTTCGACCTGATGGAGGAAATCGAATTTATCTCTGCTGCCCAGCCCGCCTCCCAGCTTCCCGCCGGGGGGGGCTATGTGAATGTGGTCAGCAAGTCAGGGGGCAACTCCTCTGGCGGAGAATTGGGCCTTTTTTTCATGAACGACGGCTGGAATAAAAACCTGTGGTCGTCATCGCAGATTAAAGACCTGGGCGTGGGCCCGCCTGCGGGGGATAAGAATCTGGTCGAACCCTCCCTGAGTCTGGGAGGTCCGATCATGGCCGATCGGGCCTGGTATTTTTTTACCGGACGGTATCTCTCGAAATCCATGGTGGGCAACTTCATCGGCCCTTTCCGAGACATCCAGGACAGAGTACACGACAGCTATGACTGGACCCGCAAGGAAATGTCAGGTTTTTTCAAGATCACCCTGCGACCCATCTCCAACGCCAAGTTCTCGGCCTGGGGCAGCCTGGCCGACATTTATCAACCGGTGTATGAGGATCCCTCATCCCGCCTGCCCTTCATCTCCACCCATATTTTGGATCACGAAAAATCCTTCGCTCTTCACGGCGTGCTGGATTATGATATCAGTCAGAACACTCAAGCTTATGTCCGGGCCGCCTATCTCAGCCGGAATTTACCCACCTATCTTCAGGGGGATGCTCTCAACCTGCCCTGGACCGATGATGCCGCGGACCTCTATGGCCCTCTGAGCGGCGCCGATTATAGTTCCGTGGTTAAGAGGCAACGAATCCAGGCCGACGCCTCGCTCCGGATATTTGCGGAAGATGTCCTCGGGACATCCCATACTCTCAGCGTGGGCGCGGATATTGACAAGTCCACCTCAAATATCGACTGGTGGAGGACAGACAATATGCTCTGGTACTTGGACAGCCGCAACCCGAACGGTTATTTTTATCCAGACCGCGGGCTCCTGGCCTTTTGGCTGTGCGGCTCTGTACAGGGCTCCACTCTTCTCACAGGCGAGACGATGAGGCTGGGAATCTTTGCCGCGGATTCGTTCTCCGTGGGAAGACGGTTGACGTTCAGCCTTGGGCTTCGCTTCGAACGTTCTTGGGGGTGGTTTCCAGCTGGCGCCAAGTATGTCTCGGGAAACTCCCTCTCCGTTTTTGTCGGGGATGCCTTCGTCAGTCCCTATCTTGCGGCGACTTATCCCGATGATTTCCCCTTTGGTTTCAATCCTTGGGCTCAGATCAGCATGCTCGGGCAGGAAAATGTCATTTCCTGGAATGCCCTCTCTCCGCGGGCCGGGTTGGCCTTCGATATCTGGGGAAGCGGGAAAACCATCCTTAAAGCCGGCTACGCCCGATACACGGACGCCCTCTCTCACCGGTACTTGTTTCCTCTCAATCCTCTATATCCCCGGAATCTTGCCGTCTACTGGCTGGACGTGAACGGCGACGGCCTGCCCGATGCAGAGGACGAGTTCAGTCTCCCAAACATAGATTATCGGTTTCTCTCCGGTTCCTTCTATCAGAATCGGGTGGCGAGCGGGATCAAGGCTCCGATCACAGAGGAGATCTCCGTCGGCCTCGATCAGGAGCTCTTCAAGGATTTTACTCTCGGTCTTCATTTTATCTCCAAGGGACAAACGAATATCCTTGAAGATGTTCTTTACGCCCCGGACACCGGAGAATACTGGTATGCTCCGGATCAGGCGGCAGCCAAAAAGTACTGGATTCCCTTCACGACCACCGTTCCCGGCACTGACTCTTACCCAAGCCGAACCGTCACGCTTTATGCCAAATCCCTTCAAGCGCCGGCGACTTTCCTTCAACTGCGAAACGTCCCGGAGCTCAAGCGGAAATATCGGGCCCTGAAATTCGTTTTCCACAAACGCATGGCCCAGGGTTGGCAACTGGCCGGTTCCCTGGTCCTGAGCAAAGCCGAAGGCAACCTTGGCGGTTTTGGCGACGAGACCTCAGCCTTAACGGCGGCGGCAAATAGCCCCAACTATTTCATTAATGCGTACGGACCGTTGGACACGGATAGGCCTTTGCAGATCAAGCTCCTGGGCACAGTGGAACTCCCCTTTCAAATCGGCCTGAGCGCCTTCTTCCATTATCAGAGCGGCCGGCCCTGGCAGAGATGGGCCCAGATTCTTCCCCCTGCCGACTGGTGTTTAGCCCACAATGTCGAAAGGACACTATACCCAGTCAACCTTGAGACGCTTGGGAGCCGTAGAGAAAAAGCCTGGTCGTCCCTTGACCTGCGGCTGGAAAAGAAATGGCCTCTGGGAGCTTCGGGCAAAATGGGGTTGTACGCCGATGTCACCAACCTGCTGGGATTCACCGCTTCCGACGTCGGCCGGAACGATATCTACAGCTGGGCACCCGTGGCAGAGGGTACGGGGCAATCCGGCGAGAAGTTACTGCAGTCTCATTACCAAGTCACGAGCACCCTCTTCGGCAGACGGACGTTTACCTTCGGACTCAGGCTGGCTTTCTAATATCAACGCATTAGTTAAAATGACATCCCCGTTCGGGCGGCGCTTAGGCCGCCCTCAAGCCCCCGTAGCGGAGGGGGGGCCCGTCGGCTTTTCCGACGGGGGGAACCGACGGGACTGGTTCCCCGGGGCCCGGGGGTGCGGGCGGCCTAAGCGCCGCCCGAACGGGGATGTCATTTTAACTAATGCGTTGATATTAGAAAGCCAGC
>JALHTW010000064.1 GCA_022866045.1 Candidatus Aminicenantota bacterium
CTTTTGGGCGATTACTACGTGCGGCGCTTCAACCTCGATGTCCGGGGCTGCCGTTTTCCCGGCATCATCAGCCACGAGACTCTCCCCGGCGGCGGGACCACGGACTATGCGGTCGCGATCTTTTACGAAGCGGTCAAGAATAAAAGATACGTCTGCTTTTTGAAGGAAGACACCCGGCTCCCCATGATGTACATGCCGGATTGTTTGAAATCGGTCATGGACCTGATGGAAGCCGATTTCGGCCGGCTCAGACACCACGCCGACTTCAACCTCTCGGCCATGAGTTTCACGCCCGCCGAGCTCGCCGCAGAGATCAAAAAACACATTCCCGAATTCAGGTGCGAATACAAGCCCGATTTCCGGCAAGCCATCGCCGACTCCTGGCCGATGTCGATCGACGATTCGGCGGCTCGGGAAGAATGGGGATGGAAGCCGGATTACGACCTCGCAGCCACGACCAAGGACATGCTGGCCGCCCTGTCCAAGCGCCGCGCCGAAAGCAAACTCAACTACTGAATCGCGGGCTGGGCAAGTCCCGCCGCTACGGCCAGGGCGATCTTCGTCACGGATGCGGCGAAATCCATGTTCAATGTGCCATAGGTGTCCGTCGTTTTGTGATAATAGGGGTTTGTCACAATGGAGTCCTCAATTCCGCAGACAGCGCTGTAGCCCTGGTCCCAAAAGGACGAATGGTCGCTGTATCTGAAATTCGCGTTGACCACTTTTAACAAGTCCAGGGGCGTATAGATCGACGCGCAGATGGAAAACCGATTGGCCAGCCACTCCGACCGCAGATTGACGACTAAGTCAAGGTCCTCCGGAAGCCGGTCGGCATACGCGATCATGTCCATATTGATGACGCCCATGATCTTTTCGCCCCGGGCCTTGGCCTCCTGGGCATAATGCTTGCTTCCGTAGAGCCCGAACTCTTCGGCCGAGAAACCGATGAACTTCAAGGTAAAGTCGAACGAGTATTCGGCGAGGATCCGGGCGATCTCCATGACCGCCGCCGTGCCGCTCGCGTTGTCGTCCGCCCCCGGCGCCAGGGTCTCGGCCTGGTTGCTGTACGAATCATAGTGGGCGCAAATGATGACGATATACTGGGGGAAGGTCTTTCCGGGAAGGGTGGCGACGACGTTCTTCGAGTTATATCGGTTCGAGGAAAAACTGAAAGGATCGAACTCGCAGGCCAGACCGTGTTGGACGAAAAAGCCGTAGAGATAGTCGCCCGCGGAGTCGCAGTTCGCCATCGAAGCATAGCGGGTTTGAAAATTCTGAAGATTCAGGATGGAGTTGCTCAGGGTGGATTCGGAGACCCGGTTCACCATCTGAGAGATGAGCGGATCATAGACGGGCGGCTTTAAAGCCCTGCCCATGACCCGGCCGGGACCGGCGGCCATTTTTTCATCGAAGGACAGGGATATGCGGTCCTCGAGCGAAAGACTCTTGATCTTAAAATCAGCGGGCAAGACTTCCCGCGCTTCCCGTCCGTCGTCCGTCCAGAAAAGACAGGTCTGATCGTCGAGGATTTTCGTCTGGCCGTATCTTCCAAGAACCTCGGGATCGGCCGGTCGCGGGGTGAAGATTAGAAAATACGACTTGCCAGCCGGGGCCGGGTCAAGCGTCTCGCAAGAGATCCCTTCATTCAGGAGAGCTTCTTGGACATCCCGCGGGATCTTGACGACCCAGGACGCGTTGAGCTCCTGGAGGCCTATGATCTGGTTCCGTTGATGCGCGGGAATATTTTCCGCCTGGAGCTTATCGATTCTGGCCAGGACGACGTCCGCGGGAGAAGAAGCCAGATAACGAATGAATAACAGAAAGCCAAGACCCAAAGCCGTTTTGAGAGCAGGCCTTCTTTTCATCATCGTTTGATTCCCTCTGGGATAAGCAATTCTTTTTCCGGTGTCAGGCCAGTTTCGGGCAGGGTCCTGTCGCGGTTCTTCCCCGGCCGTGCTCGCGGCCAGGCCGCTGCGCGCGGGCGGGGAGCCCCTTCGCCGCGCCACCCCGGCTCGACTTTCCGGCGCCCCGGAAAAAGAATTACCTGCCCCTCTGAGTCTTTTCCGACATTATTATATAATAATGGGAGGAGGCTCCCTATGAAAAAATTCTTGATGTTCCTTTTTATAGCGTTCTTAGCGGCGTCCTTCGTTTTGGCGAATGCCGGCCGACAACCTGGCAGGCCGGCGCACACATATTCGATCGTGGCGCTGGACAAGACCA
>JALHTW010000065.1 GCA_022866045.1 Candidatus Aminicenantota bacterium
AAAGGTTAAAATAAATGCGCTTTTCGCCATAATAGTGATAATTGGCGGGAATGCTTTATGGGGTCTACCCGGTATGTTTCTTTCCTTACCGCTGCTTGCCATTGTCAAAGTCATTTGCGACCATATCGAACCCTTAAAACCCTGGGGATTTTTATTAGGCGACACCATGCCCTCAATATTAAAAATAAAACCGATTTTTAAAAAAATGAAAAATAAATCTAAATGATAGAGGGTGACTTTTAAAAATTAATTTGTATAGTGCTATGAACCAGAAATAAGCCGCGATCTGGGTTCGCGCCGAAGCCACAAGTTCTGCCGCTACGCCGACGGCGTTATCGGACCTGGATGGCTGGATTCGGTGGCGACTGCGGTCCGTAGAAGCCAAGCAGTGGTTCAAAAGCGGCAAGGCTCGATTCCGGCCGGTTAGGTTTATCGATGACTGGACAGGACCTTGATGCCTTTTCCTTCTTCTTTGGCGATTTTATCGTAAGTTACCTTGGCTTTCTCGCCCGTTTTATTGATTTCTTCATGGATCTTCTTACGGGTTTCCTTGCCGCTGGCGGGCCAAAGAGGATGCCGGCGATGTATCCGGCGGCGGCCCCGATCACGAAGGTTACGGCGAATCCGAGGGCTAAGTTCTTGTCATTCGACATGGCGTTTCTCCTTCCTTTTTTTCATTTGCCGCAAGACGAAACTGGTCACAGGGAGGATTAACGGGAGGAACTTGGCCGGGCCCGGAAGTAATTTCGAAGTGACCTGCATGGTCGCCTCGGAAAGGCCGATGGCGGCCTTCCTGGACACGCGGAGTGTGTCCCCCAGCTCTTCCACTCGGGCCTTGACTTCCAGGTCCAGTTCGCCTAGGTGTTGAACCAGAACACGAACTTCGGCCAGCGTTTTTTCAGCCTCCCTCGCCGTCGTGCGGAGCTGGATGAAGAGGCTGACAAGGAAGACGACGGCGACGACGGCCGCGACGATCAAGACGATCAAGAGAATTTGAATCAGCGACATAATACATAAAGCATAGCGGGAAATAGGGAATTTGTCCATTAAAGAAGCAAGCTCGGGACCAGCTTTCTATGCCCGCTATGCTCCGTCATCAGATCAATAATAGGGGTGAAGTCCGGAATTCCAGGGACACGATACCTAATCCAGAGATTTGGTTCATGTCCCGGAATTCCGTCTTGCTTTCTATCGGCAATTTTGGGTTACACTTCATCTTGACGGCGTTTTTGAAATGAGAGTATTATTCCTGATGATGGGAAAGGTGAAAACCACGACGAAGATGGGTCTTGCGCTGCTAAGCGCAAAATGCAAAACCTTATCCGTAAAACGGGATGATGTTGGCAAAAGATCGGGAAATCAACATTTGTGTTTGAGGAGGTCATCATGAAGATGCGTATTGCGGTGTTCTGCTCCCTTTTGGCTGTCCTGACTGCCGGCCTGTCGGTCGGGCAGCAGCAATCGCCGGTCACGGCAATCAAAGCAGGCCGGCTTATCGATCCGGAAACGGGGACGGCAGCCGTCAATCAGGTGATTCTCATCGAGGGCGAAAGGATCACTGGGGTGGGTCCGAACCTTACCATTCCTTCCGGTGCGAAAGTCATCGATTTGTCTCAGCTGACGGTCCTGCCCGGTCTCGTTGACGCGCACACGCACATGGCGATGACCTATAAGGAACAGCCTGAGAACAATTATTACTATCTCACTTACATAACGGACTCGACGCCGCTGCGCGCCATTCAGGCTGCATCCAACGGCATGCAGCTGCTCAACTCGGGCTTCACCGTAGTCCGGGACGTGGGAAACAACGCGCTCTACGCGGATGCAGCGCTCCGGCAGGCCATTGAGCAGGGTTGGCTGCCGGGACCTACCGTGATCCCGTCGGGGCCGATGATCGGCAGCACGGGCGGGCAGTTCTGGCCGACGCCGGAAATGTACAAGTACCACAACATCATGTTCCCTGAATATATCGATGCCAACAGCCCGGATGAGAGTGTTCGCGCAGTCAGGGAGAACATGCTCTTCGGCGCCCGGACGATCAAATTGTGCATCGACTGCAAGCCCTGGGGCTACTCTGTTGAAGACATCAAGCTGGCCATCCGAGAGGCCGCGAAGGGTGGATGCAAGGTCGAGGGGCATGTCCAGACTGCTGACGGCGCGCAACTGGCGATCGATGCTGGGGTCTACATCATTGCCCACAACAATGCGCTCACGCCGGACCATCACCGCCAGATGGCCGAAAAGGGAATCTTCCTGGCAGGCACCGACACC
>JALHTW010000066.1 GCA_022866045.1 Candidatus Aminicenantota bacterium
GGCAGAAGTCATGAGTCCCTCCATCCAAGAAAAAATCATCCGGCTTATGAAGAAAATAGACAACGGAAAAAGAATAGCACGAACATAGAGCGGACACAATACTAACCTTCAGTACCCCCCTCCAAATTTGACTTTCCTAAAAAGGTCGTGAGATTATACGGCCGTGACGAAGAACCGGGTTGTCTATATCGCCATCTCCGTGCTCCTTTCCGTCTTCCTGATCGCGTTTCTCCTGTCCAAGGTCAAAACCCAAGGCCTTATCTCCATGCTCAAGGGAATATATTGGCCGGCGCTCTTTGCTTATGTCGCTGTCAGCCTGATCGCGACATGGCTGCGCGCCTGGCGCTACAAATGGCTTCTCCGTCCCAAAGCCATAGGCTGGGGGGATATGTTCCTCGTCACGTTCATCCGCAATTGCTTTGACGACCTTTTGCCTATGCGCATCGGATCGCTTTCCTATATTTTGGTCCTGAATAAACGCTTTTCTTTCCCCTTCGAAACCGCGGCCTCGACGTTCGTCGTCGCGTTCGTTTTCGATTTCCTGACCCTCAGCCCTTTTGTGGTCCTGGCCATTCTGGCCGTGGGTTTCAGCGCCACGGGAATTTCGAGCTCGACGCTGCTCGTTTTCGCCGTCATCTATTTCCTCATCATCTTCATCCTGCTCTGGAAGATCGTTCCGGTCTCCCGTTTTCTGCTAAAAGTCTATCAGATTTTTTTAAGGGCGATCAAAGCCGGCCAGAAAAAGAAGGCCCAGATCTCGGTCGAAAAACTGCGGATGACGATCGATCAGTTGGAGGAGATCAAATCCCGAAAGGTTTTCGCCCCCATGTTCGTCCTTTCGCTGTTCATCCGGCTCGGAAAATATATTTCAGTCTACGCCCTTCTCTTCGCCCTCCTCCACAGTCACGGCTTCGCCCTTCAAAACCTCAGCTTCTGGAAAACGATCCTCGGCATCACCGGCGCCGAGTTGACATCCGTCCTTCCCATCAAGGGCCTCGCCGACTTCGGGACATGGGAATCGGCCTGGACCCTGGCCTTCATGCTCATGAACTTCGACCGGAATCTAGCGATCCTCTCCGGAATCGGAATTCACCTCATCACCATCCTGTTCGAATACAGTCTCGGTTTCCTCAGCATCCTGATCCTGGCTGTTCCCTATTTCAAAAAAAGAAAGAAGGGGCCAGACCTCCGAACTTAGAAGCCTCGCCTCCCTCCTTGAGATGTAAGCAATTCTTTTTCCAGTGTCAGGTCAATTTCGGGCGGGGTCCTGTCGCGGCTCTTCCCCGGCCGTTCTCGCCGCCGGGCCGCTGCGCGCGGGCGGGGAGCCCCTTCGCCGCGCCACCCCTGCTCGACTTTCCGGCGCCCCAGAAAAAGAATTGGTTACCCCAGAGATTGCCAACTCCCCGTGTTTGTGTAAAAATTGTATTCCCAAAGCTTGATAATTCATAGAATGAACGAACCCGCGACGTTCCCGGCCATTCCGTTCGAGGACCATTTCCGTCTGTCTCTCGGCGATTTCCAAAGAATCCTGGGCATTGCCCAGTCCAGCGGCGGAAGCTTCGCCGAGCTGTTCTTGGAATACCGGGCCTACAATTTCATAGTTATGGAAGAGGATATCATCAAGGAAACCGCCGAGAGCATCTGCCTTGGCCTGGGCATCCGAGTCGTGGCCGGTGAGAAAACGGGATACGGCTACACGAACGACCTTTCTTTCGAAAAGATCAAAAAAGCCGCCCTATCGGCTGCGGCCATAACGTCTTCGCCGACGACGGTCCGGGTCGTGGACTTGAGCCAAATCCGGCCGGTCCACAATTATTATCGTGCCTGCGAAATCCCCCACCGCGCCCCGCTCGGCAAAAAGATCGGCCTCGTGAAAGAGGCGTACCTCGCCTGCCAGAAGTCCGATCCGGCCGTCAAAAAGGTCAAGGCCGCGTTCCAGGACCAAATCCAATATGTGACGATCGCCAATTCCGACGGCCTCCTCGTTTCCGACGCCCGGCCGCTCCTCAAACTTTCCTGCGTGGCGATCGCCCAAAAAGGCCGCCGACGGGAATACGGATTTTCGGGAGGCGGCGGAAGGGTCGGCTTGGAATATTTCGTTTCAGCGCTCACGCCCGCCGAAATCGGAAAAGCAGCAGCCCAGGAAGCTTTGAGCCTTCTCGAAGCGAAGGACGCTCCGGCGGGTGAAATGCCGGTCGTCCTGTCGCCGGGAAATGCCGGCGTCCTCATCCATGAAGCCGTCGGCCATCTCCTCGAAGCCGATTTTAACCGCAAAAAGACTTCGGTTTTTTGGGACAAGTTCGGAAGCCGAGTCGCCTCGCCGCTCGTCACGATCTACGACGACCCGACTATTCCCGCCTTTCGCGGTTCCTATAACATCGACGACGAAGGAACTCCGCCGCGGAAAACGCTCCTCATCGAAAAAGGCGTGATTAAAGGACTCCTCCAAGACAGGCTCTCGGCCGGCTTGATGAAAATGCCCTTGACCGGCCATGGCCGCCGCCAGGATTTCACCGATATCCCCATCCCCCGCATGGCCAACACGTATATCGACAAGGGCGAATATGACCCGGAAGAGATCGTCAAGTCCGTGAAAAAAGGCTTTTACGCCGACAGATTCCAGGGCGGCCAAGTCGAGGATTCGGGAAAATTCACCTTCTCGGTGAGTTCGGGATTCCTCATCGAGAACGGGAAACTCACCGTGCCGGTCAAACAGGCAACGCTCATCGGCTCGAACGTCGATATCCTCAACAAGATCGAGATGGTCGGCCATGACCTGATGTTCGGCCTTCAGACCGGGACATGCAGCAAGGAAGGACAGGACGTGCCGGTCACCGACGGCTGCCCGACGCTCAAGATCTCGAAGATGACCGTGGGAGGACTCCGCTGAAGACAAAGACAATGAAGGACGATCTCCTCTTTATCGCCGAGCGCCTCGTTCGATACGGCAGGGCGTGCGGCGCAGATGAAATTGAGGTCGGCATCGGCGATGGCACCGAGTTCAGCGTAGATGTGCGCTTGGGCGAAATCGAAAACCTCATCGAAGCCGGGTCCCGGTCCCTGGGCCTCCGGATCATCAAAGGCAAAAAAACGGCTTTCGCAGCGTCGTCCGACCTGGCCGAAGAGACCCTCCGTCATTTGATCAGGAACGCGGTCCGGCGCGCGGAGCTTGCCAACAAGGACGAGTTTTCCGGACTGCCCATTTTATCCCGCCGGACGATCGACCCCGCAACGCTCGCCATCTTCGACCCCGAAGTCGGCCGGCTCGAATCTAAAACCAAGATCGCCCTCGCCCTCGAAACCGAGCGCATCGCCCTTGCCGACAAGCGAATCACCAACTCTCACGGCGCGAGCTTCGTCACGAACGAAGGAACCTCAGTCCTCGCCAGCTCCAACGGCTTTCTCGGCGAATGCCAAAAAACCTATTGCAGCCTGGGCGTCGGCCTGCAGGCCGGAGAAACGGACGACCTGGTCGAGGATTTCTGGTTCTCGTCGCAGACGCACTTCAAAGATCTCGAAACGCCCGAGAAGATCGCCCGGACGGCCGTCGAGCGGACCGTTCGCCAGTTGAAACCGCGGAAGATCAAAACCCAAAGAGTTCCGGTGGTTTTCGAGCCGCAGATGACGGCCGGTCTTCTCGGCTTTTTATTCAGTTGCACGGCCGGTACGGCCATATATCAGAAGGCCTCGTTCCTCGTCGACAAGCTCGGTCAACGCATCGGAAACGACAGGATCACGGTCATCGACGACGGCCTCCTGCCGGGGAAGCTGGGCACCGGTCCCTTTGATTCCGAAGGCGTCCCTTCGCGGAGGACGGTGGTCGTCCGGAACGGCATTTTAAAAAATTATCTGTGCAATACATACGCCGCCCGGAAACTGAAGCTCAAATCCACGGGCAACGCCGACGGCAACGGCGTCAGCCCGAACAATTTTTATTTGGAGGCCGGGCCGCACTCTCCGGCGGAGATCATCCGCTCGTGCGAAAAAGGGCTTCTTTTAATCAGGACGCTCGGCCATGGGCTGAACTCCGTCACCGGCGATATCTCTCGCGGAGCGTTCGGCCTTTGGATCGAAAAGGGCGAGATCGCTTATCCCGTTTCCGAGATCACCATCTCGGGCAATCTGGGCAGGATCCTAAAGACCGTCGAAATGGTCGGCAATGACCTCGAATTCCGCGGCTCGATCTGCGGTCCAACGATCAAGGTCGCGGAGATGATGGTCGCCGGGGAATAAGATGCGCGGGTGACGCCGATCAGGGCGCCCAGACCCTCGAAGCGTATGAGACCATTGTCAGGGTGAGGAGCGAGAGCGTCCGGGCTGGTCGGCGGCAGGACCGGCGCGACATCATTAGAATTTATTGAAATGCAAAACAGATTCCAGCTTTCTCTTCGGGACGTGGAACGTGTGATCGGGGTCCTGCCAGTACTTCGGAGAATCCACGAATTCCTCGACTCTGGATTCCTGGGCCGGATAGCCGAGGGCTAAAACCGAATCCACTCTGTAATGCTTGGGGATTCCGAGCACTTCGACAGCCTTAGGTCTATCGATCGAGATCAGCCAGCAACTGGCGATTCCCTCCCCGAGCGCCGTCAGGATCATGTTCTCGATGGCCGCGCCGACATCGTATTCGGACATCTTCTCCCGGATCCGGGCATTGACCAGGACAAAAATATAGGCCTGAGGCTCATGCCCGGGGCGGGGATCTCCCTGGGGTTGGATATAAGCCGCCCACTTGAGGCAGGGGAAAATCTCTTTCCTCACCGCTTCGTCATCGACGACAACGAATTCCAGGGGCTGCATGTTCGCGGCCGACGGCGCCAAGCGGCCGGCGTTCACAACCTTCTCTAAGATCGCCCGGCTGACCGGCCGCGGCTCAAACTGGCGGATGGTTCGCCGGGAAATGATGACGTCATAAATGTTCACCGCTCACCCTTCTCCCAAAATAGGTTTGATCTTCTCCGCATAATCGCGGCTGGCGTTGTCCGGCGTCACGAGCTCGATTTGGTCCGGCCGGCTGATGCCGAGCCCGATCTCGACCGCGCGCTGAATCTGGTCCTGCTCGAAAATCTTTCTCCCCATGATGGTCTGGTTTGACCCGAGCTCCTTGAGGATCGCCAGGCCCACGGCGTCCACGGCTACGCGGTCCGTCCCACCGATAAAAACGCCGGCGTCGACTTTCTTTCCCCTCGACGGCCCGCCGTCCACGAAGGCCTCCACCCCGTCCATGACGATGACCTTCGGCTTATAGCTCAAGTTCAGCTCGGCGATCATCTTCCGCATGTCGGTATCGCGCTTGCTGTGGAGCTCCCGCCTTATGGCTTTCGGCGTCAGCCCGACGGCGAGCTTTATGGACATCGAAAAATGCCCGCCAGATCCGTGCGTCTTCAAGCAGCATGTCGAAACGAGGTAGTCCGCCTCGGCTGCCGGTTTAGCGATAGAGAACCCCTCATTCCAGTGATTGCCGGGCGGATTGAAATGCGTCCAGCCGTCATCGGCGAGCTCCTCGAAGTTGATAATGTCGAACCCGAGCTCCTGGGCCAGGCCGGGAATGCCCTTCTCCTCCATGACCTTATTGGTCGGCGGCGGGCCGCTGCTCTCGCCCAGGGTAATGCGGCTCGTGCCGCGCGCTTTCATTTCCAGGATGAGCTGCCGGAGGGTGTCGTTGTGCGTAGAACCCGGAGCCGGATCAGTGGTGTTGAAATTCGGCTTGATGAAAATGCTTTTTCCCTTCGGCGAGGGAAAAGAAAGAAGCCTCAAAACGTCCTTCACACCCTGAGCCCGGTCCATCGTCTTCACCACGGCGACAACGGTCTTTCCAGCCGCTTGTTGGCCCGAGAGAAACTTCGGTTTGATGGTCGATAACGCCGCTGCTCCTGTTAGAGATGTCTTAAAGAAATCCCGTCGGTTCATCATTAGAAAATGATCGTTCTTCATGTCAAGCTCTCTTTCAAAGAGGAAATTCTATCACAAAATCGCACATAAAATCCGGCTTTCTTGTCTGTTTTCCCCGCTTGCCGGAGGTCAATACCCTCCTCTTCTTATTATTCCGATAGCACTATGTCCCCTGGATGGAGAAGTGCTGTCCAAATATCAAGCGCTTCCTTTGGCCGGCGGCGTCCATTTGACGAGAATATCTTTCCCGCTCCAGATCAAGCTCCCCTTTTCGAAATCCTGACGGAGGCCTTCCTTCGCTTTGTATTCGTTCGTGGTCGGTTTTCCGAGCTTCTCGAACGCTCCGATCTTCAAATACTTTTCGAGCATGTCCCCTTTGAGGAGAAAAACTTTCATCTCCGCCTGATTCAAGAAAAGGATGCTTCGCCCGTCCTTCCCGAAATGGGGTCTGTTCAGGGGCTGTTCGAAATCCTGGACGACGCAGGGCCCCACGGCATGGACCAACATGCTCTCCCCTTTATCGGCCGGAAAGCCAGTAGATCCTTATGCCTTAACTTGGCCGATGCGCGCTTTCCGAAAAACTTTAATATTTATTGTGGCTCGGGAAAGTGCACTTTCTCGCTTACAACCCTCTTCGTCTGGACGTCCTCGATCCATGCCAAATCAGGCAGTCCCCTCTTCTCTTTCTCTTTCGACTTATCGTACATCACATGATATGTGCACCCCGCTTCGGCTTTAAAAGACAAGTCCAAAGTCGCGCTTCGCGATATCTCGCCGTGACTCCCTATTATGTATAACATCACATAGACTTTGTATGAACCGGGAGGCAAGAGAAAATTGCGATCTAATTTTGGTTCAAAATTCAACCGGCGCCCTGACTCTAGTCCAAAGATATGTTCAATTCGGACCTTATAATCATATTCCCGCCAGCCCTCGGAAAAGCTCTGATGAAACGGCATGACACTCAGCTGCGCAATCTCGTTCTTGGGCAACTCGGGACCCGGATAAAGCTTATAATCGACACTCAACAAATTGCAGCCGCTCATGCCGATTATGAGAGCCAGCGCAGCAATTGCCGACCGGGTTACAGGGTTCATAGCATACCTCCTAGCTGATCGAATTTTTATGATTTTCCTTATCCTTCAGCGCCGCGTATTCCCGCTCCGGACAATGAATCTCCCCTCACAGCTATTTCGATGATATATCGCCGGCCGCGCGGCGATGTCAATCACCACATATTTCGAGCAGAAGTTCAGCGCCGCCGGGCTTTCGGGGTCGAAAAGAGAGCGTTGATTGGCCACCGGAAGCAATCTCTGGGGCTGAGCGTAGGCGGTGTTGAGAAGCGGGCCGCAGACATCCAGGAACGACTGAAGGGCTGACGCCGCCTGAGGGCGTTAATCATTTCGTTTTTTCAGAAACACGCTTGAATATTTCCGCCTCTAATATCCCGGTTGAAACGCATTTCTTCGTAAAAGTGGCCTCCCCCCCAATAGTATACACTGGGGGAATAGAACGCCAAATTAGCTCAAATTCAGTATTGACTTTTAATTCACAAGACGAATCGCCGACTTTTTTGATATAAACTTCAAAACGTCCATGCCTAAGGTCTTCAATCGCCATTATTCCAAGTTTGCCGCAATCACAATATCCATTGGTATTATCCTTGTTTTCGAGATTAATCCAATCGGTACTTATCACGCCGGGACCTATCTCCTTGTTTAAAATCGGGAGATTTAGTTCGGCGAATGTCTCAATGACAGCTTGCCAGACCTTGTCAAACGCCTTGTCGATGGGGAAAGCGGTTTGAACTTGACGCGGGACCGGAGCAGTGGCACAGCTAATAAAACTGAAGCAAAGACAAAGGAATACAAAAAGTTTTATTTTCATGATTCCTCCTCTAGGTGATCGGATGATATTCCGGCGAATGGACGGTGTCAAGGAGAATAAGCTGGTCCCTGACATCCGCCGGGCCGATCCGCGCTTTATGAAGGGCTTTAATCATGCCGCCGGGAATGACAGGGGATCAGCTCTTCTTTCCGGTTTTCGATTCGAGATAAGCGTCGATCTCGGAATGCCGAAACCATGACGAGGGCGGATGAGATTTTTAATATATATTTTGTTTTTATAGGAGTTTCCTTATTATGCTGAGTTATTAGCGTATTTCTTTGATATTAACCAATTAAGCTCCCTTATACTCAGCATAATCACAGGCTCTCCAAGAAGGATAAAATAGAATCACTCGCCTGATACCACATGTTCCCAGCCTTGATTTATGCTTCCGTACGGTGGCGAGATGGGATAATCGATGCGAAAACGCGTCTCCAACCGGCTCAGCAGAAAACGAAATACCTATGGAGATTCGAAGACCAATCCGTAAGAGAGGAGGATTTTTGCTACGATGGCTCAACCGCATTATAAGGCTCTTCTGCGAAAAGTCCTATTGGGCCGCATCAGCGAACCGGATCGCGCCGCAACGGGGAAGCCTCAACGATCCGGCGCTTATTGGGAGACTAATCCAAGCGCCGATCCGATCGTATTGATTCGGGACAGTTGTCCGCCTAAACGGTCTTCATCGTCACTCGGATTCTTTCTTGACACCGGTCGCCATAAGAAATATCATTTTTTTTATGAGTGGGGATCGTTTCGATAAAGGGAAGGTCTAACCCGAGTCGGAAAAAAGGAAATTTCCATTCCTTAGGCTTTTGTTTTAAACACAAAAAAGCAGAAAGGGTGTTGAGATGGATGAACAACAAATAGAGCAACTGATTGCGGAACGCGGTCTTACAAATGCCCCTTGCCCTTTAGACGAGGCCTACGCGCGGCTAATTCCCGAATCTATTCAGGAGGCTCATAAGATTCAGCGAGAGAGAATAAAGGATACCGGTCTCAGAAAAGGTTTTTTTATTGTAGGCAATGGCTGCGTTTACAATGTGGAGGAAGGAGAATCCGTTCTTTATTTTACGAATACCGCTTTAAATCCTATTCTGAAACAAGAGAACATCGCCGACGCGGTTAGTCAGATAAGGCGCAATAAATACTGCATAGTCAAACCCGAGGATTTCTCTCTTATCTCGAAAGAAGCGGCGAAAGAGAATGGCGGCGCCAAGCGCTATGTTTTATCCGATTTACGTTTGTTGCCGATGCATGAAGACCAGCCGTTGTTGAATAACGAGTACGGCTCTTATAAGTTTTACCATCCAAAATATGGTGAACTCAATAATGAATCCCAGAGGTCTCTTGCCGAGCAGGTTCACGGCCAAGGAGAGCAATTCGCCGAGGTATTGGAGGCGATGATCAATAAGGTGCTGTTGAGTTTTATGACCAAGGAAAAGATTTTTATTTTGTATCCTCCATTTGTCAAAAAGATCGCCAACGATAGTCCCATGGCGGCGCTTGGCTGGCTCGGCGACTTTGGCGACCCATTTTTTGCTTGCATCGGTCGCCTAGATAACGTCAATGACTGCGTTCGCGGCGTTCTCCGCCCATAAGCCGCTCGAAGAAAACGATGGGGTCGAGCTCCCGGCGTGTCCGCGCGGACAGGCTGTGATAAAATCCCGGCTGATGGAATCCCGCGAGTACCAAGCCCATTTCGACCTCGAGGAACGCCACTGGTGGTTTCGATCGCGCCGGCGCCTGGCCTTCCGGATCCTCGGACACGCCCTGGCCCGGGACGGTTCCCCACGGATCCTGGACGCAGGCTGCGGGACCTGGATCAATCTAAGCGGCCTGGCCGCGTTCGGAGATGATCCGAAAGCGCGCGAATGCGCGGCCCGGACCACCATCAAAATTCAGCATGATTTTGCCGATTCAGTTCGCAATGCTTATGTCGGCTGGCGTCAAAAAAAGGGGGACACGGCCAGCAGGCTGTTACGTGGTACTAAATAAAGTCGCTTGAAAGCCTATCTCTGATCGAAATTAATATCGATGCCTAAGATATGGCACACTATTCAAGCTCCCTTTCAAAGAGGAAATTCTATCACAAAATCGCAATAAAAATCCGCCTTTCTTGTCTGTTTTCTGCGCTTGCCGGAGGTTAATACCCTCCTCTTCCTATTGTTCCGATAGCATTATGTCCCCTGGATGGAGGAGTGCTGCCAAAATATCAAGCGCTTCCTTTGGCCGGCGGCATCCATTTGACGAGGATATCTTTTCCGCTCCGGATCAAGCTCCCCTTTTCGAAATCCTGTCGGAGGCCTTCCTTCGCTTTGTATTCGTTGGTGGTCGGTTTCCCGAGCTTCTCGAACGCTCCGATCTTCAAATACTTTTCGAGCATGTCCCCTTTGAGGAGAAAGATTTTCATCTCTGCCTGATTCAAGAAAAGGATGCTTCGCCCGTCCTTCCCGAAATGGGGCCTGTTCAGGGGCTGTTCGAAATCCTGGACGACGCAGGGCCCCACGGCATGGACCAACATGCTCTCCCCTTTATCGGCCGGAAAGCCTATGGTCTTTTGGAATTCCTTATAGCCTTCGATGAAAGCCCTGGACCTCCCATCAGCGTGCCAGCCGTCGCCGTAGTTGCCGTTCAGCATGACGCACTCGAGCAGGACGATGTTCGTTCCGCGCTCAGCGCCATGCAACGCTTTGAGAAAATCTCCACGGGCTACCTTCTTGGCCTTTCCTTCGGCCCGGCCCGGATCATTGATGAAGACCGACGCCTCGTCAA
>JALHTW010000067.1 GCA_022866045.1 Candidatus Aminicenantota bacterium
GCGTCTTGCCGATGGACTCCAGCTTGACCAGGGTTTTATTCGCGTTGGCCAGGTTCTGGACGATCTCCGTCATCTCGGCGTATGTGTGGTACTTCGAGAAATCCTGGGCCACGCCCGCCCCGCTGAGCATCGACACCGCGGCGGCAACGAGGAGGGCCATTCCGGCGCAATTTTGCTTTTCTTTCAGTTTATGATTCACTCTTCCTCCCTTCTTTGCAAATTGTTGACCTGAATTATTTTTAAATTGGGTCATTTCCTCGAGAAGGATTAATACGGGGACACGTACCTAATTCAGAAATTAGGTACATGTCCCCACTTTCTTTTATGTCCCCATTCTTCCTTATTATGACTTTCGCCTCACCATTTTTTATTTAAACAAGGGATCGGGGCTGACCGTCAGCTTCTTGGTCTCAATATCCTTCCCGTCCACGTTCAACGTGACTTTATAGATCCCGTTGTCTACCGGGGTGCCGCCGCGGCCTCCTCGGCCGCCGCCACCGCCGAAGCCGCCACCGGGCGGCTGTTGTCCCGGGGCCGCGGTCTTGGACAGGTCCCAGAACGACTTCTGCAGCCCTTTTTTGCCGCTGGCGGTGATTTCCTGGATGAGATTGCCTTCCAGGTCCTTGATCGTCAGCTTCACGGATTTCGCTTCGGCCTTTAAATAATAATACATCGTCGCGAAATTAAACACCGTCGCGCCGGTCTGCGTAACGAATTTCGGATTGTCGACCCTGGCGAATTCGCCCAGGGTCTCTCCGCGCCGTTCGAACCGGTTCCAGCGGATCGTGTTTTCGATATCAAACAGATAAACATCCTTTTTGAACGTCTCAGGCTTGAACTCCTTGATCGGGCCGATGTCGGCAATGTAAATGCCCCGACCGTAGGTGCCCACAACAAGGTCCCGGTCCCTCTTCTGGATGGCCAGGTCGCGGATAATGACGTTGGGCGCCGCGCTCGAGAAATTTGCCCATGTCTTGCCCTGGTCGATTGTCACGTAGACGCCGTAGTCTGTGCCGAGGTAGAGGACGTTCGCGTTGTCCGGGTCTTCCTCGATGTCATAGATCGGGTTGTTCATGTTCCCGGAAATGTCCTCCCAGGTCTTTCCAAGGTCGCGCGTGACAAACAGCCAGGTCTTGTCCTCGTTGTGGGTCCGGTATCCATTGAACGCCACGTAGCAGATCTTTTCGTCGAACTGGGACGGGAGCACTCTCTTGACCCAGCGGTCATAGGGGATGAGGGCGCCTTTGACGTCCTTCTTGACCTTGCCCGCGGTATCATAAAACTGCTTGGTGATATTGACCCACGTCACGCCGCCGTCGGGCGACATCTGGACGTTGCCGTCGTCTGTTCCGGCCCAATAGAGGCCCGGCTTTTTCAGCGATTCGGCAAATGTGTAGATCGTCGCGTACTGGAGGTTGGTCTTCCTGGAAAGCTCGATCCTCTCTTTGCTGGCCTTGGTTAGGTCAGGGCTGATAGTCTGGAACGTCCCTCGCTCGCCCCGGCTCAAGGAGCGGTGAACGAACTGGGAGCAGATGTAGACGACGCCGGGATTATGAGGCGAGAGGACAATGGGCGCGTTCCACTGGTATCGTTGGACGGGCACGCCTGCCGCTGCCTCCTCGGGAGTGGTGCGCTTGGTCAATGAAATGGTATCGCCGGTTTTCAAGTTCAACCGGCTCGAGCCGCCGAATTGGCTCTCGTAATAAACGTATTCGGGATTCCACCAGTCGCGGACAGCGTAGAAGCCGTCACCCGTGGGGAGGTAGGTCCAGTCGGCTCCGTAAACGCCGTAGCTGTTCCGGGTCTGAGACGGCCCCAGCCAGCAGCCGTTGTCCTGGGTCCCGCCCATGACGTTGTAAGGCTGCTCGTTATCGCAGGAGACGTCGTAGAATTGCTGGGCGCTGATGGTGGCTTTCTGGCTCCAGTGCTTGCCGCCGTCCCAGGATTCGCACACGCCGCCGTCATTGGCGCTCAGGATATGGTTGGGATTGAGCGGGTCCATCCAGACGCCGCGGTGGTCAACGTGTGTCTTGAAGTTTCCGTCCCAGCCGGAGACCTTAAATGTCTTGCCGCCGTCCGTGGAGATCGTGGCGTTTGTATCACCGCAGATGAGGACCTGGTCGTTGGTCTGGTCGACGATGATCCGGCCGTAATAGCCGCCTTCGGTCTGATTGACCTGGGCGCTTCCGCCCGTGATCTTATACTCGGTCATCTTCTTCCACGTCTCGCCCTGGTCGTCCGTGCGGTAGATGACCCCGGACCTCTTGACCGGCTGCTGGATGCCGAGCGCGTCGGCATACAGGATCTCGAGGACATGCCGGTTGATGATCTGGGCCCGGCCCTTGGCCTCGGTGGAGTCCGGCTTCGGCGCTTCCTTTTTCATCAGCTTCTCGACCTCGTCGATCGAGGCGATGATGTCCTTGTTCTTGGCGTAGATCTTCCGCGCCGCCTGGTTGAGCTTG
The DNA here is from genome assembly GCA_022866045.1 of Candidatus Aminicenantota bacterium. GTDB lineage: Bacteria > Acidobacteriota > Aminicenantia > Aminicenantales > UBA4085 > JALHTW01. The sequence goes on from JALHTW010000067.1 coordinate 2,463, forward strand.
GCGACGTCGATGCTGTTCTTGGTCAGGAAGTCCTTGTCCTGGATGAGCTCGTTGAGCTTTTTGACCAGGTCGCCTTCGTTCTCGGCCTTGAGCGGGGTGAACTTGGGCGCCAGCTTGGCGATCTCCGGGTTGATCTTGTAGGTCTTGAACTTATCGAACGTAAAATCCTCTTTGAATAGACCGGCCCGACCGCCGCCGCCGAAGCCTCCGGCCGCCCTGAAGTTCGCCACGCCGTCGCGCTCGGCCAGCCCGAGATTCACTTCCTCGTCGAGACGGCCGTAGATGATATTCGGATTCTTTTCATAGAGGGTCAATCCGGTCCGGCCCAGGTCGAAGTCGAGGGGGAGACCGTTGGTCAGCTTCTTCCAGGTCTTGCCGCCGTCCGTCGTTTTATACAGGTTGTTGCCGGGCTGCCGGTCCATGTACGTCCAGGTCCGGCGGAAGGTTTTATAGGCCGCGGCGATGACGACATCCGAATTGCGGGGATCGAGGACGAAATCGGCGACGCCCCGGTCCTTGAGGGGGAATACGTTCACCCAGGTCTTGCCGCCGTCCACGCTCTTGTAGAGGCCGCGCTCGCAGTCCATCTCGTTGTCGTAGAGCTTGCCTTCGGCGGCGGCATAGACGACGTCCGGGTTCTTGAAATCAACCGCCACCTTGGGGATGTAAAAGCTCTTCGTCAGGCCGATATTGGTCCAGGTCTTTCCGGCGTCCGCGGATTTCCACATCCCGTTGCCGTGGGCGCTGGAGCGGGCATGCATCGGCTCGCCCGTGCCCAGGTAGAGGATGTTCTGGTTGGACGGGGCGATGGCCATATACCCCATGCTCATATTGCCGTATTTGTCAAAGATCGGCTCGAAGTAAATGCCGCCGTCCTCGGTCTTCCAGAGGCCGCCCGAGGCCGTCAGAACATAATACATCTGACTCTGGCCGCGCGGCACGGCGAACTCCGTGATCCGGCCCGAGAATGTGACGGGCCCGACCCACCGCCAGGTAAACTGGTTGAAATCGTCCGTCGTGACCGGGCTCTGGGCATAACCGTTAAGAGATACGCCCAAAAGCCAGACCAATGCCGTTAGGAACCATACGAATGACTTCCGCGATGATTTGAACACTGCTCCTCCTTAAAAAAATTATTTTCTTTTCTCTCCCCTCCAGGGAGAGGGAGTCTTAAATAAACTCCGTGCCTGATCTCAGGCTGCTCGTAAAGATCTTCGGCTCTTTGCCGAATTGATCCTTATAGGCTTTGGCGACTTTTTCCTTGAATTCCTCGGCGGCCTTTTCTTCGACCAGGTTGATCGTGCATCCGCCGAACCCAGCCCCCATCATCCGCGCGCCGAGGACGCCTTTGACCTCGCGCGCCGCGTCAACGAGCACGTCGAGCTCGCGGCAGCTGACTTGATAATCGTCGCGGAGCCCGTCGTGCGAGCCGTTCATCCGGCGGCCGAACGAGGCAAAATCATTATTCTTCAGGTCAGCGCAGGCCTCCCCCACCCTGCGGTTTTCACGGACGACGTAATCGCATCTTTTATAAATGATGGGATCAAACTCCTGGCGGTGCGCTTCGAGAAGCTCCCCCGATACATCCCGCAGGCTTTTGAGGCCGGGCTCGTATTTCGATAAGAGTTTCACTCCGGCTTCGCACTGGCCCCGCCGGACATTATATTCCGAGGAGGCCAGCTCACGCTTGACGAGTGTGTCGCAGAGGACGACCCGGAGATCGGTCCGTTCGAACGGAAAGTATTGGTATTCCAGGCTCCGGCAGTCGATCTTGAGGACGGATTTCGGCCGGCCGAAGATGTTGATGAACTGATCCATGATGCCGCAGCGCACGCCGACGAATTCATTCTCGGCTTTCTGGGCCAGCTTGACGAGCGTCAAAGAATCCAAGCCCAGCCCGAAAATCCTGTTGAGAGCGTAGGCCAGCCCCGCCTCGATGGCCGCCGACGAAGACATCCCTGACCCAATCGGAATATCACCGCCGAAAACACAATTGAATCCGCCGACCTTGCAGCCCTTCTTCTGCAGCTGATCGACCACACCCAGCAGATAGTTCGGCCAGCGCTTGTCGCTTTTTATCAGGCGATCAAGCTCAAACTCGTGGTCCTGGCCCAGGTCATGGGCGACCAGCGAACCCCTGCCATCAGTTCTTGGGGTTACGGCGAAATAGATGGCCTTATCGACTGCGGCCGGCAGGACGAAACCCTCGTTGTAATCCGTGTGCTCGCCGATGAGGTTGACCCTGCCCGGCGATCTGACGAGCAAAGGCTCTTCTTTGAAGAGCTTCTTGAATCTCTCGCGGACCTTTTGGACCAGCTCGCCCTCCGAACCCGGCAAGGCCTTTTTATTCGACAGTGGCATTTTTATTCGCCAGAACGAAGATCAATCCAGCCAGGACCATGATTGCGCCCCACCAGATATTCGGATGGAGGCGGGCCAGCACGGTCTTGGACTCGACGCGCGCAATCAGGTCATAGACGCCCGTGGCCAAAATTACGCCGCCCATTACGAGCAAGATTAGTCCGACAAAAAACCAAATCGGCTTCATTTTTTTGACGTTTTCGGCCATGAATTTCTTCCCTCCTTACCAGAAATAGATGTTCAACAGGACGAAAACGATCAGGGACAGGACCGCAAAGAACGCCGGTTTCTTGTACCACGGCACGAATTCACCCGCGATTTCTTTTGTCAGTCCTTTGACTAGGCCAACGAGCTCCTCCTCGGGCTTCTTTTTCGTGAAGAGGCTGACGACGATTGTGACCACGAAGCAGATGAGCCAGGCCCACCAGGCCCGCCAGAAGTTGGCAGCCATGTCGCTCGCGACCTTGGAGAATGTGACAGCGCTTATCGAGATCCACTCGAACTTGACCGCCAGATACATAGTGATCGACGAGCCCATGCCGGCGATGAGGCCCCAGAAGGCGCCGTTCGGCGTGATCCACTTGACGAACATGCCCAGGAGCATGGTCGCGAACAGAGGCGCGTTGACCCAAGAAAAGATGGCCTGCATATAGTCCATAATGGTCGGCATGCTCTTCGCCCAATAGGCCGTCGCGACGCTCATGATGATCCCGACGATCGTAGCCATGCGGCCCATCCACAGGAGGTGCTTGGGAGATGCTTTTTTATTGATGACCGACTGGTAGATATCATATGTCCAGACCGTGTTGAAGGCGCTGATGTTCCCCGCCTGCCCGGCCATAAAGCCCGCCAGCAGGGCCGTGATGCCAAGGCCGACGAGTCCCCGGGGGAAATAGCGGGCGATGAGCATCGGCAGGGCCGAGTCATAGTTCAGTTTTCCGCCGTCGCTCGTCAGGGCGAAGCCGGAATTAGGGTCCTTGGAGAGGACGAGGGCGATCAGGCCGGCGACGATGACAATGAACGGCACAGCCATCTTGAAGAACGAAGCAATGATCGGCGTCATGCGGGCCGAGCGGAGGTTCTTTGCCGAGAACGCCCGCTGGACGACCAGAAAATCCGTTGTCCAATAGCCGAAGGACAGGACGAATCCCAGCCCGAGCACGATCCCGCCCCAGGTGATCATCATCCCGTTCTGCGTCGGGTCGCCCGACGTGGACCACAATTTGGAAAAGGCCTCAGGAACGCGCTGCATGATCTCGCCCAGGCTGCCGATCTCGATGATGCCCAGGACCGAGACAAGGAACAGCCCGAACCAAATCAGGAAGAACTGGATGATCTCGGTGAAGATCGCCGACATCAATCCGCTGAGGGTAACATAGACCGCCACGGTGACGGCCGAGGCCCACATGCTCACATCCCAGTTCCAGCCCAGGAAGGTGTGAAGGACGAGGGCCATGGCATAAAGGTTGATCCCGGAAACGAGGAGAGTCATGATGGCGAAGGAAATGCCGTTGAGGACGCGCGTTTTCTCGTCAAAGCGCAGCTTGAGATAGCCGGGCACAGACTTGATCCGGCCGCTGTAGTAGAACGGCATCATGAAGATGCCCAGGAAGAGCATGGCCGGGATGGCCCCGATCCAGTAGAAATGGGCCACATACATGCCGTATTTAAAGGTGTTGCCCGTCATGCCGAGGAGCTCAAGGGCGCCGAGGTTGGCCGAGAGGAACGCCAGGCCCGCCACCCAGGAGCTGTTCCGGCGGCCGGCGAGGAAAAAGTCGTCCTCGCTCTTGGTATACTTCTTTAAATAAAAGCCGATGCCGATGATGAAGGCGAAATAAAAGAGGATGATGATCCAATCGCTGAAATGGAGACCGATCGCCTGCATATTTCCAGCCATCTCTCAGAAAACGTAGAATGAGAAATATCACAGGCCTGTGGGGGAAGTCAAACCTCATTCTTCTCTTCCGGGGTCGCGTCTACACTTTCCACTATTATCTATCAACCTCACGACAATTCGGCTCTGAATAAATCGAAGGGCAGAGCTATACGGGCTTGGCCGTGGATGAATGGGCAGGCTCTACTATGATAAAATGGCGAGGGGAAAGGCGATATTCTGGACACAGTGCTTGTCGGAATTTAGGTCGAGCAAAGATTGAATTTTGATAAGTGCCACGGCTGTAGCCGTAGGTATCTACAAGGCAAGGAAAAAGTGGAAAGTGTAGACGCGACCCCGTTTATTGCTTATAATCTGTCCGGAATGACCCGGGAGAAAGGTGCGCTCCATGCCTAAGTTCGAAGACGTCGAAAAGACCGAAATCTATTCTGAACTCAAGCCGGAAAAAGCCTCCTCATTAGGCCCGACGTTCCTCTGCACGGGGCAGATCTCGGGACAGGAAGACCTTTTAATCAAAGGGACATTCAAAGGGACCATCCGCATCAAGAATCACAGCCTTTTCATCGAAAAAAGCGCCCGTGTCGAAGCGGACATCGTGGCCGCCAATGTCATGCTTTCCGGGGACCTGACCGGCAATATCCAAGCCACGGGAAAGGTGTTTCTCTCGTCCGAGGCCAAAATGAAGGGCGATATCACCGCGGCCAAGATTTCCGTCCAGGACGGAGCGCAGTTCCGAGGCGCTATCCGGATGGAGAAATCCGGATCTTAAGGGCCATTCCGTCGCTCCCCCGGCAAAGATGAACGCGTTCAAACTCGAATCCGAATTCATTCCCAAGGGCGACCAGACCAAAGCCATTCGGGAACTCGATGAGGGTGTAAACAAGAATCTCCGCTATCAGGTCCTGATGGGCGTCACGGGATCGGGCAAGACGTTCACGATGGCCAACATCATCGAAAAGGCCCAACGCCCCGTCCTCGTCATCTCCCACAACAAAACGCTCGCCGCCCAGCTCTACCAGGAGTTCCGGCGGTTTTTCCCCAAGAATGCCGTCGAATATTTCGTTTCCTATTACGATTATTACCAGCCTGAAGCCTACCTCCCGGCTTCGAACACGTATATCGCCAAGGAAGCGACGATCAACGATGAGATCGACCGGATGCGGCTCAACGCCACGAATTCATTGTTCGGCCGGCGCGACGTCATCATCGTCGCGTCCGTGTCTTGCATTTACGGCATCGGCGCGCCGGAGACCTACTATGCGATGAGCTTTCCGCTGGAGGTCGGCCAAAAGATCCCGAGAAAGGCCATCATCCGCAGCCTCGTCGAAATCCAGTATGAGCGCCAGGAGGCCGATTTCAAGCGGGGCAGCTTCCGGGTCCGGGGCGACATCATCGAGGTCCTCCCCGCCTACGCGGATTTCGCTTACAGGATCGAGCTCGATGAAGGCGGGATCAAAAAGATCTCCTCCATCGATCCCCTGCTCGGCACGGTGGGCGAGGCCTTCGAGAAGATCATCATCCATCCCCGGCGGTTCTTTTCCACGCCAAAAGAAATTCTCGACGTTTCCATCCAAGGCATCGAAAGAGAGCTCGAGGAGCGCATCGCTTTTTTCAAGAATCAGGGAAAAGTCATCGAGGCTGACCGGATCGAGGAGCGGACGCTCTACGACCTGGACATGCTCCGGGAATTCGGATATTGTCCCGGAATCGAGAATTATTCGCTTTATCTCAGCCAACGCCGGCCCGGCGAACCCCCCTATACCCTGCTCGATTATTACCCGAAGGATTTTCTGACAGTCATTGACGAGTCCCACGTGACCATCCCGCAGATCGGCGGACTGTATTTCGGCGACCGGTCCCGCAAGCAGACCCTCATCGAGCATGGGTTCCGGCTTCCGTCCGCTCTGGACAACCGGCCCCTGAATTTTACTGAGTTCGAAAAACGCGTCGGCCAGGTCATATGCGTCTCGGCGACGCCCGGGCCGTTTGAGCTCAAAAAAGTGAAAAACAAGGTCGTCGAACAGATCATCCGCCCGACCGGTTTGACCGACCCCGAGATCGAAGTCCGGCCGGTCAAAGGCCAGGTGGACAACCTGATGAACGAGATCCAGGTTCGGGCCGAAAATGGCGAACGGACTCTGGTCACGACTTTGACCAAGAAGATGGCCGAGGACCTGACCCGCTACTATCACGAACTTGGACTGCGCGTCCGCTATCTCCATTCCGAGATCGAGACGCTCGACCGGGTGAAAATCCTGCGCGAGTTGCGCCAAGGGAAATTCGACGCCCTGATCGGGATCAATCTTTTGCGCGAAGGTCTCGACCTCCCCGAAGTCTCCCTCGTGGCCATCCTGGACGCCGATAAAGAAGGCTTTCTGCGGTCGTCGAGATCGCTCATCCAGACGTTCGGTCGGGCGGCACGGAACATCAACGGCCGGGCCATTCTCTACGCGGACAGGGTCACGGATTCGATGAGAGGCGCGATCTCCGAGACCACTCGCCGCCGCCAGCTCCAGCAGGATTACAACCAATCCCATAACATTACGCCTCAGTCCATCATCAAGCAGATCGATGAGGTTTTGACGAGCGTCTATGAGCGTGATTACCTGGATTACACGCGCGTCGCCGAGGACAAGGAACTTTATCTCTCGCCGCTCGAACGGAAACAGAAGATCGAGCAGCTCGAAAAATGGATGAAGGCGGCCGCCAAGAATTTAGAATTCGAAAAAGCGGCCAAGCTGCGCGACGAGATCGCGAAATGGAAGAGGCGCGAGCTGGAGCTTGATCTATAAAAAATGGGGACCCATGCCGCGGGGTTTAGAATTTATTTTCCTGTCCCTACGGCATGTGGACCCGCTTTAAGAAAATAGAAAACGCCGATGGAAGATCGTCTGAAGCATAAAGTGGCAGCCCTTCCCAAGAAACCCGGCATCTATTTCTTCAAAAACGCTAAGGGTGCCGTCATCTACATCGGCAAGGCACGTCTCCTCAGCGAGCGCCTCAAATCCTACGTTCAGCCTACGGACGACATCAAGGTCCGGAACATCCTTGCCGAGACAGCCGACATCGATTACATCCTGACCGATTCCGAGCGCGAGGCCGCCTTCCTCGAAAACAATTTCATCCAGCACTACCAGCCGAAATTCAACCTGCGCCTCAAGGACGACAAGAGCTTTCCCTATCTGAAAATATCGGTCAGAGAGCGCTTTCCCGGCATTGCTTTCAGCCGGAAGGTCGCCCCGGACAGGGCGAAATACTTCGGCCCGTTCAGCCCGGCTTATGAGGCCCGAAAAACGATTCATCTGGTCAACAAGTATTTCCAGGTCCGGAACTGCGGGCAAGACATCCCCGGAAAGCGCACCCGGCCTTGCCTTGAATACGACCTCAAGCTGTGCTCGGCGCCGTGCGTCGGCTATATCACGGAGGCGGAATATCGGGACGGCGTGAACAACGCGCTCTTGTTCTTGGAAGGAAAGACCGACGAGCTGGCCAGGATCCTGAAAGAGAAAATGGCGCGGGCCGCGAAGAATGAGGAATTCGAAGAAGCGGCGCGGTTGCGGGACATCATCAAAACCCTGGAACATATCAAGGTCAAGCCGAAGATGATCTCGGTCAGGCTCGAAAACCAGGACATCCTCGGATATGCGAGGGACGGCAAAGTCCAGGCCGTAGATGTCTTCATCATGCGCAAGGGAAAAGTGCGGGAGTCCAAAGAATATATTTTTGAAGACGATGAGGACCGTCCAACCGCCGAAATCTTGCGGGATTTTGTCGCAACATTTTACGCCGACAGGGAATTCCCGGCAAAGGTGCTTCTGCCTGTTGAGCCCGCGAACAGGAAGGAACTGGAAGAGACCTTGGCCGCGAAAGCCGGGAAGAAAATTCCTATCCTCATCCCGTCCCGCGGAAAGAACAAGGATCTGATCGAATTGACCGCAAAAAATGCCGAGATGCTCCTCAGGAAAAGAATGGATTGCCTGGTGCCGCTTCAAACCATCCAAAAAGAACTCGGCCTGAGCGTTTTCCCCGCCCGGATCGAAGGCTTCGATGTGTCGAATACGGGGGGGACCGAGACCGTGGCCTCGATGGTCACATTCGAAAACGGCAGGCCCCATAAAGACGGATATCGGAAATTCAAGATCAAGACCGTCAAAGGCCCGAACGATGTCGCCAGTCTGGAAGAAGCCATCCGCCGGAGATATCTCCGGCTCAGAGAAGAAAATCAGCCTCTCCCCGATCTGATCCTCATCGACGGTGGAAAACCTCAGCTCGGAACGGCTCAAAAAGCCCTGGCCGAGCTCGGCCTGGAAAAAATCCCGCTGGCCTCCCTGGCCAAAAAGGAAGAGGTCGTGTTCACGCCCGACCATATGGAGGGATTGCGTTTGGAACGGACATCGCCGGCGTTGAAGCTTTTCCAGCATATCCGGGACGAAGCCCACCGCTTCGCGGTCAAGTACCACCGGCAGCGAAGAACGAAACGAAGTTTTGAATGAATAATCCTCTCTCTCCCTTTAGAAATGAGGAGTGCGGGATTTTAGGAAGGAGTCTCATATGATCATCGGCATCGGCATCGACATCATCGAGATCAGCCGCATCCAGAACGCGATCGAAAAGAACCCGCGTTTCTGCGACCGCGTTTTCACCAAGACCGAGATCCAATACACGGATGGCAAGAAGAATAAATTCCAGCATCTGGCTGCCCGGTTCGCCGCCAAAGAGGCTTTTTTCAAGGCCATCGGAAAGCATATCGCCTGGGCCGACGTCGAAACGATCAACCTTCCTTCAGGCCAGCCGCAGCTCGTGATCTACGCCAAAGAGGACTTCGGCTTCACCCGAAGTCACATCTCCCTTTCTCACCTTGCCGACCACGCCCTTGCCGTCGTCATCCTGGAAAAAGAATGACCGGTTCTAAAGCGCGTCAAATCTTTAACCTAAATGGTTCTCTTCCATCTTGTGTGGGTAAGCTTGATGTGGGGAAAAGATCCACCTAAATTAAGAGCCTAACAATAAAGCTGACCACCACAGCCACGGAGATGCTCAATGCGGCGCTGAGAAAAGCGATCTTTTTCCCCATTTCCTTCCATAAAATGGCAAAGGTCGAAAGACACGGGATAAAGAAGCTGATGAAGACGGTGAAAACGATCATTTGATCACGGGTTATCACGGTCAGCAAGTCCTGGTAGCCGACGCCCAAAGCTTGGAGCATCATCAACATCGACAATTCCTTCCGTAAAAATCCGAAGACGAGCGTCACGCCCAATTCGCGGGGAAGGCCGAGGGTGCTGACAACCAATGGCGAAAGAACCTTGTTGATAATCGCGTCCCAGTGCAAAGATTGAACGAGCCCGAGCACAACGCTTCCCGCGATTAAAAGCGGCCAGGCGAATTGGACGAACGACTTAAGCTGAAAATAGACCTTAATCCACATATTTTTCAGTGAAGGAACCTTGAGCGATGGGATTTCAAGGATAAGTCCAGGCGAGGACGTCTTGAAAAACAAGCTCAACACACGCCCCAGCACAGCCACAAGCAGAATATTGAAAACATAAAATCCGAGCGCCCAATACGGCCCGAGATAGAACGCCACGAGGGCCAAAATGACCGTCGTCCGCGCCGAGCA
>JALHTW010000068.1 GCA_022866045.1 Candidatus Aminicenantota bacterium
AAGATCGGCAAGAACGATTAAAATTCAAGGACATGAGGAATCCTCTGCGATTTTCGATTTCGGGACTCGATCCGTACGAACGAGAAATTCGCCAAGCCCTGGGCGACACGGAACGATCGGCCGTCATCTCCCGCATCTGGAGAAAGGACCATACTCTCTGGAAAGAGAAGGATGAAGAGATCTCCAACCGGCTCGGCTGGTTGAGCGCGCCCGATAAAGCCCCGGAGACACTCCCTGAGCTTGAGTCCTTTGTCCGGGAAATAAGAAAAGAAGGTTATTCCCATGCCCTTCTCCTAGGCATGGGCGGTTCGAGTCTCGCCCCCGAGGTTTTCAGCCGTATCTTCGGGACCGCGGACGGATATTTGAAACTCGGCATTCTCGACAGCACAGACCCCGAGGTCGTCCTGAGCTATGCTGAGATGTTCCCTCTGGAAAAAGGGCTCTATCTCGTCTCCTCCAAATCGGGCACGACGCTCGAAACGACGTCCTTCCTGAATTTTTTTTATGCGCGCGCCTGCGAACGGTTGGGTAACAAGCGGGGCGGCGCTCATTTCGCGGCCATCACCGACCCCGGAACTCCGCTCGAAAAAGTCGCCCATGACCTCCTCTTCCGGCGCGTGTTTGCCGGCGACCCGGAGATCGGCGGCCGATTCTCCGTCCTGTCGCCCTTCGGCCTCGTTCCAGCGGCCCTGATCGGCATGAACGGCGCCGAGCTCGTCGATCAAAGCCGGCAGGCGGCCCGGCTCTGTCAAAATCCGTCGGTTTCGGAAAATCCCGGAGTTTATCTCGGCGTCCTTCTCGGGACATTGGCTCTGGCCGGTCGGGACAAAGTCGCATTTCTTCTGTCGCCGGAAATCGAAAGCTTCGGCGCCTGGATCGAGCAGCTCCTGGCCGAAAGCACGGGAAAAGAGGGCCGGGGAATCCTTCCGATCGTCAGAGATCCGGACATTCCGGCCGGAAAGGAAGGCCAAGACAGGATCTTCGTTCACATAGGAATCACAGGGGACAAAACGCACCGCGAAGCGATGCGCCGCCTGGCGAAAAGTCAAGTCCCGCTTTTCTCGCTCACCCTAAACAACGCTTATGAGCTCGGCGGCCAGTTCTTCCTCTGGGAAATGGCGACGGCCGTTGCCGGACATTTTTTGAAGGTTAACCCCTTCGACCAGCCGGACGTCGCCGCCTCCAAAAAAAAGACCGAAGCCGTCCTCAAGACATATAAAGAGCGAGGAAGCCTGCTCGAAGAAAATGGTGAGGACGAAGAAGGCCTCAAACGATTCTTAAGCCTGGCCAGGCCCGGAGACTATATCGCCCTCCTGGCTTTCCTCCCACCTCTGCCGGGAATCGCCGCCGCCCTTAAAGAACTCGCGGCCGCTCTGAGAACGCGAACGGGCTTGGCGGTCACGTATGATTTCGGACCCCGGTTTCTCCATTCCACCGGCCAGCTCCACAAAGGCGGCCGCGGCAATGGGCTGTTCATCCAATTGACCGCCGATCACTTCAAAGACACCCCTGTCCCGGCCGCGCCGACCTCTTTATCTTCCCTCTATTCGTTCGGGGTTCTCGAAAATGCCCAGGCTTGCGGCGACCGCGAAGCCTTGAGAGAAAAGGGCCGCCGGCTCATCCATTTTCATTTTCGAAAAGAAGTTGAGAAGGGCATCGGCCGGCTCATCTCGCGTATCTAAGAAAATCCCATTAAATAGAATATCATCGCGAGTCTGGGGGTGAGGAATGACAAAGAAAATAAGGTTCTCTCCCATCTAGTGTCCCGTCTCATAATTTCCTTGCCCAAGTTATCGGCGGAGACGGGACACTTCCAGGGGGGAGTCAAGCTCCCCCCTCGGCGCTTCGCTCCGCTGCGCTGACCCCCTGAGGGGGGATCAATCCATCCCCCCTCAAACTCCCCCGGATGTTGTGCGTCCCCTTCACCCAATATTTAATAAAGGAATTTACGAGACGCACAACTAGTACAAACGCAATAAATAAAGTGGCAATGTATGAGCGGCGCTTAGGCCGCCCGAACGGGGATATCACTCTAATTAATGCGTTAATATTAGTGTAGGTAAGCTTGAGGTGAGAAAAAGATCAGGAAACGGAAGAGATCCGAAAATAAAAAGGCCGGTCCTCTTCCGAGAACCGGCCCCTTGAAAATTCCTGCGTCTTCGCTTTAGTAAAGCCCGGTGAAAACGATGTCCGCGTGGAATATCTCTTTGTTCTTGGAGCGGAGCTTCTTATCCACGCTGTCCTTGATGTTGAAGTAGAACCAGAACGTGTCGAACAGTCTCAGCTTCTTCATGCAATACGTGGCGTATTCGGTGACGTTGTCGACGATGATTTTGCCGACTTCCTTGTCTTTCTCATCCAGGATGGAGATGGCATTCCCCTGGCCGCCGGCCCCGGGGATAAGCTTTCCGCGGACCTTGCCCGTACCCTTTCCTTCCCAGTCTTCGCCCTTGTTGACGTTCGTGATCTTGATCTCCTGGTAATCGGGCCGGGTCTTCTGATCGAAATAATCTTCCGGCACCGCCGCGTCGGTCTTGTTGAAGACATTCTTGAACTGGGTTTCGCCTTCCTTGATGTCGACGCTCTGGGCGACCAGGACCGAGGGTTTTTCACGGTTGAAGACGGCTTTCACTTTGACGTCCTTGCCCAAAAGGACCGAGGCATCGCCGGTGTCCACTTGGCCCGCGGCCACGATGTCGAACCCCGGGAGCTGGGAGATATAGAAATATTTTCCCAGGGCGCTTTTCACGGTCCCGCTGACTTCGTTCAGGCCTTCATTGATCGTCGTGCCTTCTTGCGCGGCGGGAGCAGCGGCTGTGCCGGCCGCAGGAGCGCCTTCCTGGGCCGCTTTTTTACAGGCTACGCTTCCAGACACTATCAGTAAGAATGCCAGTCCGCTAAGGCCAAGAACTGCGGTCGTCTTGCTCTTAAGAGTCATCGCCCATACCTCCAATCTCGAAGTCTTCCATACAGAGAAACCAGGATATTTTATATCACTGAAAAAAGCAAGTGTAAAGAAGAAAATAAGAGGAAGACGGAGCTAGTCCTTTTTCCTGATGCGCCCGCCGCCGGATCCCGATGACGACGAAGACGATGACCGGGAAGAAACACTGGAACTGGAGCGTGCGCTCGAACCCGAGGATGAACGGGAGGGGGAACTGAAGCTTCGAGAAGGAGGGCTCGAACTCCGGGACGAAGAGCCGGAGCTGCGGGACGGCGCGCTGGAGGATCTCGAGGGAGCGCTGAAGCTGCGGGATGATGAAGGCGGGCTATAGCTTCTTGAAGGAGAGCTCGAACTCCGGGACGGCGAATTGAGGATCCGCGATGATCCGCTGTAGGTGCGGGAGGGCGGCTCTATTTTTCTCGAGGGAGTGCCGGCAATTCTTGACGGAGAGCTTTGCCTGGAGAACGACGGGGCATCATTTCTGGAGACGCTCCGGTTCAGGGGTTCGGATGTCCTCGTCACTCCTCGTTCTCTCTCTTTTTGAAGGGACCTCCTCGGGGCTGAGGAAGCCCCTTCATCGGACCGGCCCCGCTCCTTGACGATCCTCTCGGGATCATTGTTTCGCGGAGCAAGAGATCCTGGATTTCTTTCCGGGCTTTTCGGCTGTTCCCTCACGGACCTCCCGTCCAGCGGAACCCGGTTGATGGGTTCGCCGCTGTCATATTTCCGGATGACTGTCCGGCCGTCATCCTTTTCCCGCAATTCGGGAGGGACCTGATCGCCGAAGGGCGGTTTATTGCCCTTCTCCTCATTTTTGCGGGGCGGCGAAATCGCGCTGGACTTATCGCCCTGCCTTGGAGATTCGTTTTTGTACGATCCCCGGGACGGGAAGCTCCGGATGCGCGAACCGGATTCCCCTTCCAGCCGAGGCCGGACGGAATCGCGCGGCACGGCTTTCTGTTCCGGCCGTTCGGCAACGGATCCTTTCTCATTCCGCAGGGAGGGTCGGGAAATCACGCCGCCGTCTTTCTTTATGGCCCGTTCGGAAACGGATTCTTTCATCTTATCGTTGGGAACGGTCCGCTCCTTCGACATACCGGGCTCCGCTGACCGCTTGATGGCGGACGACTTCAGTCCTTCCGGAGCTATAATTTTAGCGCTGGCATTGAAGCTCTTCGACACACTCCTCAAATTTTCTCGGGAGAGGACACGGTGGGCCTTTGTCGCGATCTCGCCCTTGCGATCGATCGCCGGACGGATTTCCGGCTGCGCGGCCCTCAGCGAGAGATTGCTGATCTTGCTGATCCGGTTCTGGTCCAGAGCGACGTGTCGCAGTTGCCGGTCCTGCATTTGACCGCGATGGACCATGGTCAGAGTCCGCGAATCGTGCGGGAAACGGCCGTACGAGTAGCGATCATAGAACCTGTTGTTGAGGATGACCGCCGGGTAATTGTAATAGCTCAACGGGCACCAGCCGATATAATCCATATCCCAGTACCAATGGACCCAAGCGGGACCCCAGGACCAGCGGCTGTAAGGGATCCAGTACCAGCCGAGATTCAGGCCCCAGCCCCACCGGCCGTAGTGCGACGTGCACCAGCCCCAGGGTTCATACGAGATCCAGGTCCAGCCGATGATCGGATACCAGGACCAGCGGCCGTGGTAATAGGGCCGCCAGTCGGAATAGGTGTGCCGCGGCACCCAGACATAGCCGTAAGAACTCTCATAAGCCCAATCGCCGTTGTCGGTCAGCTCGTATTCGTAGTCCGCGTATTCCGCGGGGAGGTAGGTTTTGGTCGATCGCCGGGCAAAGAGAGCCTCGCGGGTTTCGTTCCAATCACTGAAGTCGTCGCGGCGCGTATAAAGCCCTTCAGGCTCCGAGCTAATCCGGCCGTTGGCGGCCGTGATCCGCTCGCGGTTCCGGACGAGGACCGAGCCCTCCTCGCCGGCTGCTTCGGCCGAGCCGCTCAACACGCTGAATTCGGTTTCCCCGTTGTCACGGACATCGACTCGATAGAGTCCTTCCTCCAGGATATAAAAAGAAGCGTCCGGGGTGTGGATCTCGAGATTCTTCTCGCGGGTCAGATTATTGATCCTGACGTAGATGCTTCCGGATAGGAGATAGAGCTTGGTCGGATCGCCGTCGCCTCCGGGAAGGGCCACGACGTCCACCTGAGTGGATCCGTCCAGGCGAAGATAATTGCGCCGGCCGAGCTGGATCTCGACCCGGCCGTCCTTCGTCCCGATCTTGTCGCCTTCGACGACGACGAGATTCAACTCGCCCTGCTCATAGCCCAGGTCCTGTCCCCGCTGAACGTAGACGTCGCCTTTGACGTAGCTCATACGGGTGTAACTGCCGCTGTAATAGCCTTCCGAACTCTGGGCGAAAGCTACGAAAGGGGACATCATAACCAAGACCGTTGCGATCAAGATTATCTTTCTCATCGTCTTTCTCCTTCCAATGGATATTAAAGCAAGAGATGTGCCAAAGTGCGCCCCTGTTGATCAGGCAAAAAACGGGTTTTCAAGCGGCGGGCCTGTCCTCATTTGAGGACAAATGACGAGAATTCAAATCCTGACACAAAATGGAAGAGAGCCAAAAAAAATCCCCCGCTCTCCCCTGTCGCCAGGGAAGAAACGGGGGAGGAGCAGAGTCCGTTTGCGGTCAGGTTGTCAGCGTCTTCCGAACCACTTGCCGAGGTGTTTCATTATGGCCTTTCCCCACGGGCGGCCATGCATTCCGCGGCCGCGGAATCCTTGGGGTCCCATGAAACCCATGCCCATTCCACGTCCCATGCCCAGGCCGGGCCGCATTCGCTGGTGCATTCCGGGACCCATGCCCCGACCCATACCGGGGCCCATTCCTTGGCCCATCCCCTGGCGCATGCCCTGCATTCCAGGTCCCCTACCGCGGCCGCCCATCATGCGGGCAGGCGCGTTTTTCAGTTTCTCGAGCTGTTCCGGGGTGAGGATCTTCTGCAGGGGGTTCCGGTTTGCGAGCACCTTCTTGGTCCGGTCAGCTCCGAGCTTGGCGATCTGATCCACCAGACTGTTGATCTTGTTCTGATCGGCTTTCGGGTCTTTGAGGAGCGGATTCAGCTCGCCGCGGAGCTTCTGCATCTCGTCGCGGAAAGCCTTCTGCTCGTCCTGGCGCGCTTTCTGCATATCCTTGATCTTCGCTTCCTGCTCGGGCGTCAGCTGCAAGAAATCCTTCAGATTGGCCAAAGGAGCCCTCGGGCCCGGCTCTGGCTTGGCCGGCTTCTCAGGCTTAGCCGGGGGCTGCTGGGCATAAGCGCCCACGGTCAGAAAAAGGAATCCCATGATCGTTAAAGCTGCTAAACATTTTCTCATCCTAAAAACCTCCTAAATTTCTTTGGTCAATCATTTAGACAACATCTCTTTTAATTCCTTGGAAAAGGAGACACAATTCCCCTTTCTATTATGATATCTTACTACAGATGCCGAGCGAAGCCAAAGCGGAGTCCGCATTTATGGGTGGCACGGCGTGCTCCCTGTCCGCCCCCAGCGTAAGGAGTCCCTCGGGGGGATGGGCGGAGCGAGGACGGACAGGGACAGGCCTTGACAGGACCCAAAAAAATGCCGGACCGCTTATGCTGAGCGAGATTCCCAGGCCTGGAGGCCTTCGCGCGATAGGCAAACCGGAATGATCCGGATCCCCCTGCCCATGGAATTGATCTTCTGGACCATGCGACGGCGAAGGACGTCATCGCCGCCGGCCAGGACCGTCATCGAACCGCCCTTGCCTCCCGCGCCATTAACCTTCCAACCTGAGGCTCTGAAGCGCCTGGCGACATCCCCCACAGCGTCCGCTTCCGCGGACACAAGCCCCCCATATAGCGCCCGCTGGCACTCATTGTTCCGGATCATGGCTTCGCCGTACGCTTCAAAATCACCGGCAGCCAGAACATCCCGGGCTTTTTGGGCGATATCCGTCAGTTCCCGGATATATTTGAGTTGTGGGCCTCCGGCTTCGAGTTCCGCAATGACACGCTCATGCATGGCTGAGGAGCGGTGAGGCTTTCCCAAGTAGACCAGACAAAGCCTCCGCTCGAGTTCGCGCCAATTTTTCATCTCCAGACGGACAGGACGGACCACGGATTCGGGATAACGGCGCATATGGACAAAGGAAATCCCGCCATGGGCCGCGGCGATCTGGTCCTGGATGCCGCTCTGCTGTCCAAGCTTTTCCGTTTCCACTTCGTGGGCGAGCCTGGCAATCTCGGCCCAAGCTAATTTTTTCGGCGCGAGGGCGTTGAGGGCGCCGAGAAGCGCCACGCATACGGCCGCCGACGTTCCCGTCGAAATTCCGGCCGGCACGGGAGAATAGAGGTTGATCTTCAGTCGATATTCTTTGGGAATAGGCCGGCTGCCGATGGTGAATTGGAGAAGCGGATGGCGGTTCTTCGCCGGCCTGTCAGGATCCATCGCGAATGTCTCCGCGAAATTTTCGGCATGGACAATCACCCTTTTCTTCGCCCCCGATTCAGTATTGAAGACCCTGACCTGGACTTCAACGGCCGGAGAAACGGCAAGGTTCAGGACCTTTCCTTCGCCGGCGAACCAGGTGTCGGTCCATCCGCCGATGTCATTGATCCGGATCGGGGCCCTGGCGTGGATGACATTCAGGATGTTGTCTTGGTTCTTTTTGTTCATAGGATTATGCCGCGCGGCGGTGGCGGATCTGGTCCAGGCTCACCGCGGCGACGATAATGACGCCGATGATGATCTCCTGGATGTAGTTCGGCCAGCCCATCATCGTGCATCCGTTCCGCAAGAAAGCCATGATGAACACGCCGATCATCGAGCCGAGGATGCTGCCCTCGCCGCCGATGAGGCTTCCGCCGCCGATGACGACCGCGGCGATGATGTCGAGCTCCAGCCCCACGGCAACCGTCGGGTCGCCGACCGTCAACCGTGAGAATTCCATCACCCCGCTCAGCCCGCAGAAAAGGCCCGACAGCGCATAAATGATGACCTTGGCCCTTTTTGTCCGGACGCCGCACAGGCGGGCCGTGGCCTCGTTGGAGCCGATAGCGAAGACATGGCGGCCGAACACGGTATACCGCAACAGGACGGCCATCGCGACCGCGAAGACGATCATCAGCCACACCCCCGGAGCAAGGAGGAGCCAGGATGGACGGGGCGACTTGGCCATGAGGTCGTTGACCCAGGAAAGAGGCGCGTCGATCTTCTGGTTGTTCGCAATCCACTTGGCCAGGCCTCGGGCGATGCCCATCATCCCCAGGGTGATGATGAACGGCACGAGCCGAAGCTCGGTGATCAAGACGCCGTTCATGAAGCCGATCAGGCCGCCGGTGAGAACGCCTAAAAGAATGCCAAGGAGCGGCGGAAGCCCGGCGTTAATGGCGTAAGCCGTGATGACGCTCGACAGGGCGATATTGGACGCGGCGGAAAGGTCGATGCCGCCGCCGATAATGACAAGCGTCATGCCCAGGGCTCCGAGAGCCACGATCACCGACTGGGTGGCCACGCTCTTGAGGTTGGCGATCCGGAGGAATCGGGACTGGACATCCGGCATTGAAGAAAAAATGGCGATGACCAGGATCAACCCCAGGAAGGGGGCCAGCAGATTTATGAAGGCTTGAAGCTTGGTTTTTCTTTTCATGGTCGTTCACGCCTTTCCGGTCGTCGAGGCCGCCATCAGGCTCTCGTCGCGCCAATCCCCGGCCGCCCGGACATCGACGATCTGGCCCCGGAAAAAGACGGCGATCCTGTCGCACACTCCGAGAAGTTCGGGGAAATAGGAGCTGACAAAGAGAATGCCTTTTCCTGCGGCGGCCAGCCGGCTCATCCACTCGTAGATCTGGGATTTGCTCATGACGTCGATGCCCCGCGTGGGTTCGTCCAGGAGAAGGACATCGGCGTCCTGGTGGAGCAGGCGGGCCAGGGCGGCTTTCTGCTGGTTGCCTCCGGAGAGGCTGGCCACGGTCTGATAAGGGCCTTGGGCTTTAATCTTCAGGGCGTTGATCCATTGGGCCGCAGCTTGCGTCCGCTTCTTGACGCTGAGAAAACCGAATTTTTTATAGGGCGAAAACCGGCTGAGCGTGATGTTGTCCGCGAGCGAGCGGGACAGCGCCAGCCCTTCGCCCTGCCGGTCTTCGCTCAAGAGGCCGAGGCTATTCTCGATCATGAGCCAGGGCCGTCCTTTGAGGACCTTGACGCCGCCGACATCGACGAGGCCGCCTTCCGCGGCATCCAGCCCGAAGATCGCCCGAAGCGTTTCGGTCCGGCCCGAGCCGATCAGGCCGGCGAGACCCAGGATCTCGCCCCGATGGAGGTCAAAACTCACGGGCTCGGACATTTGAACGCCTTTCAGGTCTTTCACGGACAGAATAGCCTCGCCCCGCTCGTGATCGACGCGGGGAAAGAGGTCCGTTATTTTTTTCCCGATCATGAGCTGGATGATTTCTTCCAGCGTCGTCTCCGCCATCGAGCCGGTGCCGACATTCCGGCCATCCCGGAGCACGGTATAAGTCTCGGCCACGTCCTGGACTTCCTCAAGGAAATGGCTGATGTAGATGATGCTCACGCCTTCGGTCTTCAACTTTCGGATCACCTGGAAAAGGCGCTCGGTGTCTTCCTTTGTCAGGCTGCTCGTCGGCTCGTCCATCACCAGAATCCGAGCCTTGTCCATGATGGCCCGCGAGATCTCGACGATCTGCCGGGCGCCGAGGCTCAGCTGTCGCACGGGAACATCGCAACCGATCTCCGGATGATGCAAGAACTCCAAAGTGTCCCTGATCTTTTTCCGGACCTCCCGGCGCTTGAGGAATCCGCCCGCGTGGACTTCTCTCCCGAGCATGATGTTCTCTTCGACCGTGAGGTGCGGGGCCAGGTTCAGCTCCTGGTAGATCATCGACACGCCGCTCTGCCGGCCGGCGAGGGGATCGGAGGGATGATAAGGCCGGCCGTCGAGCGTCATCTCGCCCCGGTCGGACTTGAGGGCGCCGCTGATGATCTTGACCAGCGTGCTTTTGCCGGCCCCGTTCTCGCCGAGGAGGGCCTGGATCTCGCCTTTGCGGAGGCTGAAATCCACATCGTCAAGCGCGCATGTCGCTCCGAAATGCTTGGTCACGCGCCTCATTTCGAGAGCGAGACGACCGGCGTTGAATGATGTCATTAATCCAGGATGGAAAGGTCTGGAGAAAGAAGCGCTCTGATCTCCGGTGTGTCCATGTTTTCCTTGGTCGCCAGATACACGCCCGTGTCCACCCGCTCGGGAATCTTTTGACCGCGGAGATACTGAACCATATACGAGACGCCCAGGTAGCCCATTTTGACCGGGTTCTGAAGGATCAGGCCGTGGAGATGGCCATCGCGCAGGGCCTGAACGAGCTTGGGGGAGCTATCGAATCCGACGAACTTGACCTTGCCCGCGAGCTGCGACTCCTGGAGCGCGCGGAGCGTGCCGAACGTGCTCGACTCGTTCGGGCAGAAGATGCCTTCGACATCCGGAAAGCGGCCGAGGAGGTTTTCGGCCAGCTGGTAGGCTGTTTCCGTGGTCGAGCCGGCGTATTGGTCCTTGACGAGCAGCTTCAGGCCCGGGAATTCCTTGGTGACGGTTTCCAGGAATCCCCGCTCGCGCTCCGCGGTCGAAGCAGAGCCTTCCTGGTAGCGGATCATGAAGATCCGGCCTTGGCCCTGGAGGAGGTCCCCCATCCGCTTGGCGGCGAGAACGCCGCCCTGGTAATTGTCCGTCGCCACGAAGCTGAGGTAATCCTTGCCCTGCAACCCCGAATCGATGATCACGACCGGAATTTTTTCGCGCATGGCCTCCTGGACAGGCCGGACTAAAGCCCGGTCATCGAGCGGCGCGAGGACGACGCCGGCCACGCCCCGGCTGATGACGTCCTCGACGACCGTGATCTGCTGGGCTCGGTCGTCTTCCTTCTGCGGTCCTTTCCAGATGATGTTCACGCCCAGCTCTTTCGCTGCCTGGGCGGCGCCGGCATGGATGGCCTTCCAGAACTCGTGTGTCATTCCTTTGGGGATCACGGCAATCGTGAAGACCTTGGCTTCGCCCGCGGCCGCCGCCTGGTCTTTGCCGCCGCAGCCGGCGAGGAGGAGGCCGGCGAACAGAAAAAAGATAATAAATTTTTTGGCTTGAGGGATCATGACACGAGTATACTCGGATGAAAATGGGGAGTCAAAGATTTTAGGGAATGAAAGAGGAAGAAAGAAAATAGAGATCAGACTCGCGCTTTAGAAGAAAAAAGGGGATTGGATCTTAACCTTTGACATTCTTTCTGTCATCACCACGATTTAAGGGCGCGTGGCGCTTCCGCCCACAGGGTCGTCCTGAGCAAAGCGAAGGATCTCATTGGTCTAAGACGGAGCTTCTTGAGATCGCCACAGCCAAGAGACCTCGCCGCGGCCGCGCCGGATTGCCACCTCGCCTCGCTCCTGGCAATGACAGACGGATGAACGTCAAAAGAGGCGGTTTGACGCCGGAAAAAGCGGAATTATTTTTTCTTGAGGATGGGCATCCCGGTCTTGGTCGTCTCGATGGCTTTAAAGCCTTCCGGAATGGCATCCAGGGCTCCCGGCCGGACATCCCGGGCGAAGAAGAAGATCTTCTGTTTGCGGCCGCCCTTCAGGATCACGTCTTTGGCATGCAGATAATACTTAACCTTTTTGGAATTCTCGAATTCATACGCCATTTTATCATACCTCCAATTTAAATTACGTTCGTCCTAAACCGCACCCAAGACTTCATCATGTTTCAACGTTCGACGATCCATGATCTTATCTTGTCTAAGTCATATAAAAAATTTCCGATAAAGTCAAGAAAGAGTTTTTATATTTTCGGCAAAAAAAATTTATTGAAAATATTTCTTGCGTTTTGATTTTTTCCGGGCTATACTATGTTTGGCTTTCTTTCGCGGGCTGGAGAAAGTCCCCACCTTTTTGGTTCCCATCATCAACCCCCCTTTTGCTGACAACAGCCCGCACTACCACCCCCGGAGCGGGGTCAGATCTATCCATCAGATATCCCGGACTCGCTTTCAGCAAAAAGACAATTCTCATCGTCATCCTCTCTAATTGAAAATCCCCGAAATTCTGATTTTAATAATCTATGCTCGAGTGTTGATTCCTCTTTCTTTTATCAGATGGACAGACCTGATTCCGATCTTATTGGTTGATCGGGTCGCCTTCTTCATAACTATCGATCACTTCCCGAGGCACTTCATAAACCCTTCCCCATCCGCCC
>JALHTW010000069.1 GCA_022866045.1 Candidatus Aminicenantota bacterium
CGCCCATGCCTTTGAGGCTGGCACCCATGGTGATGATCAGCGTTTTATAGCTCTTCGCCTTGAGGTCTTTGACCGTAGCCAGGGGAGCGATATCGTAGGCGACGCCGACTCTTTTTAAGATCGTATTCAGACTGGAGGGTCCCTCGCTTTGTCCGCAGGATGTCACCAGGATCGGAGGGGAAGCCTTGGGGCTTGGGATCGTTTGGGCCGTGCCGAGGCCCGTGAAGTTCATTGCCAGGATACAGGCGAGGAAAGCCAACGTCGGATGAAGAATGATCTTTTTCATGATGCCGCTCCTTTATCTTCGATGAGCTCCGTTCTCACCCATCCTATCGAATTATTTATTTCAGGTCAAATAGCTGAACTCGTTCACTATATCCATTTCCCCTTGATAAAAAAGGGGAAGCGGCCTTTTTAATGTAAATCAACGCCGGGCTGTTTTCAATGATTTCCCATTCCTTGAATTTTTCGCCGCGCTCCCATACTATGGGCCGGGATGCGCATAAGCAGATTTGGCCTTGCCGGGACCATCACCTCGGACCACATCGCGTCTGATGCCGGCCGCTATTATCAGGGGCTGGGCGGGATCCTCTACCAGACTGCGGTTTTATGCGGCCTGGGGGATGACGTTTTTCTTTACGCGAATTGCGGACAAGGACTCAAAGCTGAAGTCGAAAATCTCATCGGCGATTGGCGAACGCTCCACACCGACGGCCTGAATTATGTCGCCGGGCCCGGCCATCAGGTTTTTCTCCGCTATGCAAAACATCTCAAGGAACGGGAGGAAGTCCTCGAATCCGTCGTTCCGCCCCTCGACCCGGGCAGAATTCTCGCGGATTTTCCCCGCTTGGATATGCTCCTAATGGTCTTCAATTCGGGTTTCGATATGACGCTCGGAGATTGGCGGCGCGTCGTCGAAAATGCCGCCTGTCCCGTCTGGCTCGACATCCATTCCCTCGCCCTCGCAAAAAAGCTCCGCGGCCATCGGGAATATATTTCCATCCCCGAATGGCGGAATTGGGTGAGAGGCGTGATCTTTCTTCAGGCCAACCGCCAGGAAGTCGCCTCGCTCCTCGGTCATCCTGAGGTCTGGCCCGACGCGGCTGAGACGTCCGCTTTTGTCAAAGAAGCTATCGAGATGGGCGTCCGGGCCGTGTTCGTGACCATGGGCCGGGAAGGGGTGCTTGTCTCGACCGCTGAAGAATCCAGGGTCGTTCGCGCGCCCGCGGCTGAAAATGTCGTTGACACGACGGGGTGCGGCGACGTTTTCTGCGCTAAGACCATGCAGCTCCTGGCCCGGGACGTTCCCGTCTTCGAAGCGGCTTCAGCCGGCGTCGAGCTCGCCTCGCGGGCCGTCGGCCTGGCCGGTATCAAAGAAACATATGAATTGGCGCGAGGATCGGAGGGAATCCGTGCTTCGTTCAAATAAAAAGAGCTTTGATGCTGTCTAAGGGGCGAATTCGGTGATGGATCCGCTTATTTCTCCGCGCTTCCCCCAAAAAAGCTCTTTTTATCAGCCGCGTTTTATGGTAAACTATAAAAAAATGGACGGGAAAGATATTTTAGGGATCACATATTTTTCCGATTATCTCAAACCCACCCAGGTCGTTCATGATCTCAAAGGCAAGGATAAGGTCCACGCCATCGAGGAACTGCTCGATGTCCTGGCCAAGCACAAGCTCATCAAGAACAAAAAGCTGATCCTGACGCGTCTCATTGACCGGGAGAATCTGGATTCGACAGCGCTCGGCGAAGGCGTGGCCGTTCCCCATGCCCGCGTTGAAACGGGCGGGGAGATCGCGATCGCCGTCGGCAGGTCCGAGAAGGGGCTCGAATTCGACGCTCCCGACAAGAAAAAAGTCCACTTGATCGTCTTGGTCGTCTGGAATCCTTCGCTTCCCGGCCTCTTCAACCACCTCTTCGCCGGGCTCGCCCACTTCCTGCGCCGGGCCGATTTCCGGCAGAGGGCCTTTGAAGCCAAGGACAAGGGCGAATTGTTCAACACCCTCGCCGAGATCGAGCTGAGGCTGCCGCATGAAGACAAGATCATCAGCCGGGCCAGCCTGCTGAAGAAGCTCCAGGAGATCGAGATGAAAAAGGGCCGGGCACCCAAAGCCCAGCTCAAGACGCTTCAAGCGCAGGTCAACCTCATCCGCGAGGAACTCGACCACGCCTTGCTGACGCGCTTCGACAAGCTCATGAAGCGCTACGGATTCGCGGTGGCCGAGGTCGAGGATGGCGTCTGTCAGGGGTGCAACATCAACCTCTCGACCCAGATGAGCTCGGCGATCGAGGGAAGCAACGATATCTACGTCTGCGAGAATTGCGGCAAATACATCGTCGCCGCCAAGAAAAAGAAAAAATAAAAAATTCCCCCGCCTCTCCTTTTCGAAAAAGCTTGTGGGGGACTTGCGAACAAAAGATCAGATTATTTGATCGTTTCTTTGACCAGGACCGCGGGTTTCATCAGCTTGTAAATGGGGAATCCTGACGGGCCTCCGCCGAATCCTCCCGAAGCAAGGTTTTTGTCAAAGTAGTTCCAGACGATGAGTCCGTCATCGCTTTCCGGCTCCAAAAGATAAGCCGCCAGGTTGGCCAGCGGCTGGGCCGTCGTGACGAAGACCGTTCCCGCCGGAAATTCGATCGGGGCTTTGCCGTATTCGCCCTTGATGGAATTTGTCCGGTGGCCCTGGTAGAGCCGCTCCGCGCCCTTGATCTCCTTCATTTTGAACGTTTCGACCTCGAGTGTGGCCGGCTGGCTCAGCCGCTCAACGAGCAGTCCGTGCTGGAGGAGCTTCTGAATGACTTCGGGCGGGGCGACCGGCATGAGATAGCCGGCCGGGAACGGTACAGTCCGTTTATTGAAGAAGTCCGCGAAGTAAGGAATTACGTAGGTCTTTTTCTTGTCTGTCGGCTTCATTCGGGGCATAGGTGGGCCGGGAGGAACCGGCGCACCCGGCTGTGGCGCGGGGGCGGCTTCCATCTCGAAACCTAGCACGGTGATCGGGTTGGGCAGCGCCTTGAGGTCAAACTCGACGCCGAAGACGTCCGTAGGTTTTGGCGCCAGGCCGCGGGCGATCGTGCGCGCGTCGGCGTCGGCGATAATTTTCAAGAGTTCATCGGCGTGAGCATAGCCGTAATCCAGGATCGCGAGCAGGAAGGCATAATTTCCCGAGACGCGGGTCTTGAAATCTCCATGGACATAATTCTCATCCAAGATGCCCAGGCGGTTGCGCAGGCCGATGTAGTTCGTGATGTAGCGCGGCTGGGGATCGAGCGTCTCCCAGCCTTTTTCCGGCGCCCGCGAATCCCGGAACCCTCCGTAGGGCAGGCCGAGCGTTTTATATTTGTCTTTCATGATCTTGTCGATCTCGGGCAGCATTTTGGAGCGCTGGAATTCGACGAGGGCCGCGTCGCCGTTGGGGTTGACCGGCCAGGAATACGTGACGGTCTGCTCGTGGTAGGCGCCGTCCGTCGTATGGCAGTCGACGAGGAGGAGCGGGTCCCAGCGATTGAGGACGTTCTGAACCAGTCCCGCAACCTCATAGCTTTCGAGCTTGATGGCGTCCCGGTTGAGGTCGAGGTTCTGGCCGTTGGTCCTGATCCCGACGCCCTGCTCCGGGCCGGGCTGTTGGCGGCGGTTGTTGGGGCTGATCTTCTCGTTGCCGTCGGCGTTGAAGATGGGCGCAATCAGGATGACAAGCTTGTCAAGGTACGGCGGCTTGGCCTGCTGGAGAATATCGCGGACGAGCATGAGCGAGGCTTCCTTGCCCTCGACTTCGCCGGCGTGGATGTTGGCCTGGATGTAGATCACGGCTTTTCTGGCGTTGCGGGGTTCGATGGGCGAGACCGGGACCGGATTGCCGATGATGAGGAGCGGCACGTCGCGGCCTTCGGCGCTCCGGCAGAGCGTTTCCACCCGGAGGAGCGGGCTCTGCTTCTGCATTTCCTTGATGAAATTCATGACGTCGGCATAGCGGGACGTCGCCGCATAATTTGTCGCCTCGGCCACGGTCAGCGGCTGTTTCTGGCCGTGAGACAGCCCTGAAAGCGTAAAGAGGCCGAGAATGAAGAATATGATCCCCGATAAAAGTGTCTTTGCCGGTTTCATCGGACGCTCCTTTGGCGAAGAAGAAAGTTTATAGAAATTGCTCCATTTGGTCAAATATGTTATAGGAATCCATGTCATGGCTCTCTTCGGTGTCAGCCCTGAAAAAGAAAACGCCCTCCAGCAGAAGATGGAGAAATTGGGCATCCGCGACGGCGATCTTATCGAGAAGTTCACGAGGTCGCAAGGGAAGGGCGGGCAGAATGTCAACAAAGTCGAGACGTGTGTTTATCTGAAGCATATCCCGACCGGCATCGCGGTCAAATGCCAGAAAGAGCGGTCGCAGTCTATCAACCGGTTTCTGGCGCGGCGGATCCTGGCCGACAAGATCGAAGCCCTGATCCTCGGAAAAGCGAGCGAAAAACGGCAGCGGATCGAGAAGATCAGGCGGCAGAAGAGGAAACGCTCAAAGCGGGCCAAGGAAAAGATGCTGGCCGATAAACATCAACACTCAAGGGTCAAAGAAGGGCGCTCGTTCCGGTCCGGTCCAGAGGATTAATCCTGCTCTGTCATTGCGAGTCGCTCTTGCGGCGTGGCAATCCGATACTAAGAATGAATAAACACTTTCACTTATAATAATAAACCCCCTCCCCCCTGACACAATTCAGGGGGATTAAAAGGTCGGTCGTCCCAAACACAGCGAAGGGTCTCATTCAACGTTTGCGTTCAGCCGCGGCGGCGCGCAATTGCCCCGACCGGCGTCGGCTGCAAACGCTGGTTGGGCCGCCCTTACCTCGGGGATTCCCGTCTTCGCCGGTCCGAGTCGCGATCGATGCTGCCCCACGGGGGCCTCAGGGAGTGGGCTGAAGACCACGAAATTGCGTAT
Source organism: Candidatus Aminicenantota bacterium (assembly GCA_022866045.1). Taxonomy (GTDB): domain Bacteria; phylum Acidobacteriota; class Aminicenantia; order Aminicenantales; family UBA4085; genus JALHTW01. Next base: position 4,935 of record JALHTW010000069.1, read on the forward strand.
ACACG
>JALHTW010000070.1 GCA_022866045.1 Candidatus Aminicenantota bacterium
AGAAGATCCGGAAACGGCCTGGCTCCCATCCAGGTTTTTAACGCCGTTCTCTCACCGCCCTTTTCGGCGCCGCGGAACTCGCACAGCAGATTTCGGCATCAAACAGATGCTCTAAAAAATGGGGCCCCAAAACTCCCATTTTTTTCATCTGGGCGTTTTTCTCATTTGAATCAAGCTCAAACATCCGCGGCGCCCGGCTTGGCCGGGTACCCTCAAGAGCGATTCGAGAAGGCTAAACCTTCCACGGTCGCTGCGGCCATTCCCGGACCTTCTCCGTCATTTTTAGCCACACAAAATGGAAGAGAACCAGTGACAATGTATGGGAGGCGCTTAGGCCGCCCGAACGGGGATGTCATTTTAATTAATGCGTTGATATTAGCTTTGGCAGCCCACAATGATAACTCACCAAGTTATCGCCTTAGTCTTAGTCTTTTGACCAGAGAAACTTTCTCGGAAGCAGAGGATTCAATCCGATTAATATCCTGTAATCCGAAATGCCGGAGGATTCAGCAAGGACATCGGCCGTCAAGCTGGAATTTCTCTGATTGTCGATCAGGACGACATCGTCGCCAACCCTGATTTCCGGATCATTCAGAAGATCGATCATCGTGTGATTCGCGGTGACCGCAGGAAACACAGGATATTTCTTCCCTCTAACAGACGCGAATCCTTTTCCGCCAAGCTGGGGAGGATATCCGTCCGAGTAACCAATGCCCACGGTCGCCACCCGCATCTTTTTTGGGGCCGTAAAGAGGCGATGATAGGACAACGATTCTCCCGGAGACAGGTCTTTGACGAACGTCACCTTGGCCGCGAGCTTCAAAGCCGGTCTCAATTTGAGCAGGTCTTCTTTTTGAGTTTGAGAGTTAGGGTAATAGCCGTATAAAGTGATTCCCGGCCGGATCATATCCAGGCAAAACTGAGGGGACTCAAAAATGCCGGCGCTGCTGGCGGCATGTCTCAGCCCCGGCCTCACTCCCCTTTTCTCCGCGGATGCGCAAACGCCTAAAAACCTTTTGAGCTGTTCCCGGTCGAACTCGGGATCTTCGGTCAAAGTCGTGGCCAGGCCTTCAATCTTGACCTGCGAAAGCGATGCGATTTTTTCGATGAAGGGCAAGGCGCGATCATGGAGAATCCCTGTCCGGCTCATTCCCGTGTCAATGTCGATGTGGACCGAAGCTTTTTTACCTAATCGAGAAGCCGCTTCATTCAAGAAGACAGCGTCCTCAGAAAACACAGACTGGCTGATATTAAGGCCAATGATTTCTTCGCAATCCTGCCTGTTAAAAGGCCCAAAATTCAAAATCGGGCATCGAACCCCAGCCTGTCTTAATTGGATAGCCTCCTCCAATTTTCCGACCATCAGCCAATCCACACCGGCTTTTTCCAAAGCCTCGGACACTTCCACAAGCCCATGACCGTAGGCATTGGCCTTGACGACGGCCATCACGGGAACCTTAGCCCATTTTTTTAACTGAGAAAAATTCCAGAGGATATGGCTGAGATTCACTTCAATCCAAGGGTCCATCCGGCCGGCAACTTCGCCTTTGAGGGCTGGGGAGGAATCCTGGGTAAGAATTCCATTCAGCGGAGGACTTGAAAACGGAGTCAGGGAACCCGCACCCATCGTCTTAAAAAAATCTCTTCTTTTCATGACCGCTTCTCCTTCTTATCAATGGCCAAGTGCCGAATCAGGCAGGACAATGCGCCGCCGCATCCGGCGCTCAAACGCGCTCCGTCGAAGAAGAACAAACCCGATGCCGTCCGCGCCCTGCACGAGCCAGGTCGGGGCGATAAGAAGCTCCGCTTTTGATAATTTAGAATTTGGCAGGTGCCCTCTATTTTATTTTCGCCAACATCCGTGCGGCACCGGTTAGACCATAATTCATTTCCAGCGCTTTTTCAAATTCCGCCTTGGCCCCGGCCTTATCCCCCTTCCCCAGATAGCCCAATCCAAGGAGGTAATGAGCTTGAGCGCTCTGCGCGATCGCCGACTGCCTCTCTCCGAACTTTTCGAAAAAGTCCATGGCCGGCGCAGACTTCAGACGCTCGCCGGCGAAACAAATGAGACCGTCGAAGATCTTGGCCGCTTCGGCGACCTTGCCGAGATTCTGATACGCCTGCGCCTGATAAAAGCTCAGCTCGGACCAGCCGTGCCTGAACGCCGCGGCCTTCTCAAAGGCCGCCGTCGCCCCGACGTTCTCCCCAATCGCTTCCTTGGCCCTTCCGATCAGATAATAGATCTTCGCCGACCCGCCGCCCGATGAAGGCTCGGCCACATCGAGGTTGGCCGGATATGTGAGAGCCGCTTCAAAATCCTTGAGCGCCGGCCGGTAATCGCCCGCGTCGAGATATTTCTGTCCGCGCAACAAATGCGCCTCGACGAAAACACCATAGATCTCACCGCCGCCCTCCCAGACATGAAAATGATGCGAGGACAGGAGTTCGATCGCCCGGTCGTATTTGCCTGATTGAACGAGCAGCAAGATCTCCCGCGTCAGCGAATCGTCCCTCAGGACGACGACTTTATGGTTTCTTTCGAGGAGCGCGAGCCGTTTCGCTAAAGGCGCCCGGCCCGCCTCGTAAAGTTGATCAAGCTCGAAGGTGAGCTTCGGATCATTGGGGTTCGCCGCCACGGCCCTTTCATAATAGGCGACGGCTTGGGGGATGTCGTTCTTCACCCGCGCCGTGGCCAGGCCGAGATTGCGGAGCGCGACGGAATTTGTCTGATCCAGGATCACAGATTTCTTCCATTCTTCCATCGCCGCTTCCGGCTGGAGGTCGAATATATAGTTCCCGAGATAATAGGGGGCGCGGCCGTCTTTCGGATTCCGGCTTTGCGCCCAGCGCAGGACGTCGATGCATTCCGACTGAAAGGGGAAGCCGAAATCAGGCGGCTGAACTGCGGCACGACGGAGTTCGTCCAATGCGTTCACCCCGTTCCCTTTCTTGTCCCAGTAAAAAGCGAGAAAATAATGGACGAGAGGGAATGCTTTTGCGTCCTTATGGACGAGATTCGCGAGGCGTTCGAAAACGCCGATCGCCTCGTCCCATAAGCCGCAGGCGCCGTAATCAGCCGCCAGTTCCAGATAGTTCGGTTCAGCGTCCAGCATCGCCCGCATCAAGTCTTGATGGACCCGGCCAACATCTTCCTGAATCCCGCCCCTATTCTTTAAAATATAAAGCTCATTTTCGGCCCAGAAATCCAGAGGGTCAAGAGCCAGCGCCCGGGAGACCGTCTCCTTGGCTTCCCCGGATCTGTTCAATTGGCGAAGCAGCGCCGCTTTTAAGTCGAGAGCTTTATTATTGAGGCTGTTTGTCTCCAGAGATTCTTCGGCAAGCTCCAACGCTTTCTTAAAATTGCCTCCCATGCACGCCAACTCTGCCAGCTGATGCAGGCTCGCCGCCCGCCAGGCAAGGCTCCAGGCAGCGCGGCCAAAGAAATCTTCTGCCTCCCCGATCTTCCCCTGCGCCCTCAGCGTAATGCCGAGATAATAAAGCGCTTCGCCGTCCTTCGGCCGCGTATAATTTTTTGTCGCCCGTTCCACGGCCCGCCGGAGTTTCTCTTCGGCTTCCTCATACATCGCCCGTTTGATAGACAAGAGTCCGAGGGCCGTGTTCGTCCGGTAATCGCCGGGGTCGCGCTTCAGCGCTTCTTCATAGTAAGGATAAGGCTCGACCGCGGGATTGTAGAACTGCTCGAGGCGCAGTCCGGTGAGATAGAGCTCTTCGACCGTCGCGATGTCTTTGGCCGCGGCTGGCGGCGTAACGACCGCTGGCAGAGGCTTTTTTTCTTTTTCGAGCGGCTTATAAGAAAGGATCTCGCGCCCGTCGGCCGTCAGGAAAGTCAGTCTCAGATCTTCCTCTTTGACATTCGCCGGCAAAGCGACGTCCTTGAGATAAGGACGGTCAGGGCCAGCTGAAGTCATTTCAGCCAAGATAATGCGGTCCGCGGCCTTGAGCACGGCCCGAACGGCATCGAGATACCGCGTCGGCAGCAATCCGATGTGCGCCGTATGCTTAATGTCAACCGTGAGGTTACGGGCAGCTTCCTCATTAGCCGCTTTGACGCCGTCGATTTTTTGAATCGGATACCAGCATTGCTTGACCGTCCGGACCTCATATGGCTGGATCCAACTGTAATCGGGCTGGTTATCCGAGAAGGCGCCGATCATGAGTTCGGCGTAGGGACCGTCGGTCTCAGTCAGGATCTTTTCCCAGAGTTTTCCCTCGCTTCCCGTGCCCCAGGTCCAGAGTTTCTTTCCCGGCACGAAAGTGTGGTCGGCCACGAAGGCGACACCGGCGCCTTTGCCGTGGTCATAGCCGGCCAGGAAATCTCCCCGCGCCTCCCAGGCAAAAAAGGAAGTCGGCGAGGTATGGCTCTTCCACCGGCTCACGTCCACGCCTTGCGTGTAATCCTGGCGGTTGAAGACCTCGGTCGAGATCGGCCAACGCGAAAATTGATTTTTTCCATGGAACGTGGCGAACTCCACATCCGGTGGAAAAAAGACCTGATAATCCGGGTTGGCCTGGATGGCCACGTTTGCCCAGGCAAGCATGGAATGGGCCAGCGGCGTCCTGTTAAAGACTTTCATCGTGACTTCGATGAAAGATTTATCCGGATAGAGCGTCAGCCCGACCAGCCATTTCATGCGGTGGCGGAGTTCGATCTCGCCAACCCAGACCGTCGCGCTTCCATCACCGTTTTGGACGATCGTATGATCCACCTCCATGAACGTCGTCGCCCGGTGGTGATGGGGGATGTTCCACTCGACGCCGCCCGAGATCCAGGCGCCCAGCATCCCGATGAGGGCGGGCTTGATGACATGCTGGCGGTAGATGAAGTCGTATCCGTTCGTCTTATCAAGCCCGGAAAAAATGCGGCCGCCTATTTCCGGCAGGACGCAGATCTTCACATATTTGTTTTCGAGATAAACGGCTTTGTAGGTTTTATCGATGCGATTGTCCATCAGCCGGTCCAAAAACGGATAAGGATAAACCGGCCCTTTAGCCCCTTGGTAGGCCCGGCCGCTATAGAAAATGGGATTCGGCTCGGGAGGTTCAACGAGGTAGGTCGGAATGATGAGTGCCTCCTCCCAGACACGGACTCCGCTCTGGGCGTGAAGAAGCGGCACTTGGACTTGGAGGAAAATTGCAAATAAACATATGAAACAGAACCAATTCAGGCAATTGTGAAAAGGCCTTTTCTTCGACATGAAAAGTCTCCCCTCTATTCCGTTTCGCCTTGCATATTGAAAAACGATCGCGGCAAATATTTTAAGGTTTGAGGACGACGGCGCTCGTCGACGACAGGGCCCGCCTCGGTTCGCTCCTCGCACCATCTCTCAGCTTTGCCAGGAGCGCGGAAAAAAGATCTTTTCGTAGAGGGTTAGAGCATAGCGGTCGGTCATGCCGGCGATAAAATCCCCGACGCGCATCTCGAGCGGGTCGCCCGAAGGATAATCCTTGATGTAGTCCTCGGGATGTTTGAGCAGATACTCAAAGAGGTCGCGCGTGATCTTCTCGGTCTTCCGCAGCTCCTCGAGGGCAGAGGGATTGTAATAGACGCGCTCATACAGAAAATCGCGAAGCTCGACGACCGCTTTCATGATTTCTTCGCTCATGGCGATCCGTTCGAGGTCCGCCTTCAAGCTGGCCTCGACGACATCCACGACCATCTTGTCGATCCGGGTGGCGTGCCAGCGGCCGAGGACGCGGACGAGATGGCGCGGGATATCGCTCTCCTTGATGACGCCGGCCCGCAGAGCGTCGTCGATATCATGGTTCACGTAGCCGATGACGTCGGAGACGCGGACGATCTGGCCCTCGAGCGTCGCCGGCATGTCCTCTTTCCTCCGTTCCAGGATCTTCCCGCGGCCTTTGGAATGCCTGGAGATGCCGTCGCGGACCTCGAAGGTGAGGTTGAGGCCCTTGCCTTCATACTCGAGCTTCTCCACGACGCGCAGGCTCTGCTCGTAGTGGCTGAACCCTCCCGGAAGGAGCTTGGCCAGCGTCGCTTCGCCCGAATGGCCGAAGGGCGTGTGGCCGATGTCATGGCCGAGGGCGATCGCTTCGGTCAGGTCCTCGTTCAGCCGCAGCGCTTTGGCGATCGTCCGGGCGATCTGGGAAACCTCGAGGGTGTGGGTGAGCCGTGTCCGGTAATGGTCCCCGAAAGGCGCCAGAAAAACCTGCGTCTTGTGCTTGAGGCGGCGGAACGACTTGGAATGGAGAATGCGGTCGCGGTCCCGTTGAAAGGCCGTTCTGAACGAATGGGGGGCCTCTTCGCGAATCCTCCCCTTGGAATTCCGGCTCAGGCAGGCCTTGGGCGAGAGCGTCTGCGCTTCGATCTCCTCAAGCTGTTCCCGGATGTTCACCGATCCTCACCTCGATAACTTATATCTTATTTAAATCCGGGCGTCTTGTCATCATTAAAAAACATGGTGGCATTTTCAGAATTTCTTAATTTTCTATAACATGGATCTATTCCATTTGCCCCCCCCCTTGTCGGAGGCGATTAAGGGGGATGCGGACCCTTTTTGATATCCGCGCTCACCCTCTTCCCTCTCCCATCAAGGGAGAGGGGACACTTCCGGGAGAGGGGGACACTTCCATGATTTGTATGTATTCATGCGATCAGGAGAGCTTTCTGCACGTATTCCCCAAAATTGTCGATAGGATTCTTTCTTCTCTGACCAGATCAAAAATAGGGGTGAAGTCCGGAATTCCAGGGACACGATACCAAATCCAGAGATTTGGTTCATGTCCCGGAATTCCGTCTTGCTTTCTATCGGCAATTTTGGGTATTCCCGAATTTTTGCTTTGAGGCGCTCTTTTTGTTAATATTTTTTCAATGGCAAGCATCAAGGAAAACGTCGAAAGAATCCTAAAGGAGCTGCCGGCCGGAGTGGAGCTTGTCGCCGCGGCAAAGACCAAGACGCCCGCGGAAATTCTGGAGGCCGTTGAGGCAGGGATTAAGATCATCGGTGAAAACTACGTCCAGGAGGCGGCCGAAGCGTTTGCCGTCGTCGGGCGCAGGGGGAAGTGGCATTTCATCGGCCATCTCCAGACGAACAAGGCGAAAAAAGCGGTCGAGATCTTCGACATGATCGAGACCGTGGATTCTCCGGATCTCGCCAGGGAAATTGACAAGCGCAGCCGGAATGCGGGCAAGGTCATGCCCGTTCTGATCGAGATCAACAGCGGCGAAGAGGGACAGAAATTCGGCGTGCGTCCTAAAGACGCCGAAGCGCTCATCCGCGAAATCGCGCCGCTCCAAAATATCAGGATCGAAGGTTTGATGACGATGGGGCCGTTCGAAGGGGATCCGGAGGACGCCCGGCCCTATTTCAAGATTACGAAACAGCTTTTCGACGCTTTCAAGGCTCTCGCCCTGCCCGGCGTCGAGATGAAATGGCTCTCGATGGGCATGACCAATTCCTACCCCGTCGCCATCGAGGAAGGGGCCAACATGGTCCGCATCGGGACCAAGATCTTCGGCCCAAGAATCTAAAAAAAATATATTTTATTTGAGGACTTTGATTTTCGTCGATTTATAGACTGCGGCCGCGGCCTCTAAGAACTCCGGTTTATCTTTAGGCAAGCCGTAGGTGATGACGCCATCGGCCAGCCCTCGCGCCGTCGCCTCAAGTCCTATCTCGAGGCACCTTTTAATGAAAGCCGGAGTCGGATCATCCGGGGACTGGGAATGTTTTAGGGCGTAAATCATGACCACGAGGGGCATTTTTTTCACATGCCCGCCTTTTTGCGTCTGCTCATCCAGCCACCGGCGGTAGGCTTCGATCTGAGGCCAAAGCTGTGTCGTATCCGAGTGGTTTTTCTGCGGATAAAAATAGGGAAAGATGACGCCGTCCACAGCCCTCGTCCGGATATGCTCGGCCATGGTGCTTTCGTAATAGCCGAAATAGTTGGTGACCAGCAGAGCCAAGCTCGGCGCGATCGCCCGGGCCGCCCGCATTATATCTTTACAATACGCCGGGGTGAACTTGCCGACATTGCCGTTGAAATCGTCGATGCAGAGCCCGGCCACGCAAGGATATTCCTTGGCTACGGCGGCACACTCCTTGGCCCAACGGACATAGTCAAATCCGAAGGGCTCTGGAGCGGGAGGCTCGGAGGGCGGCGTAAGATAGAGCCAAAGCCGCAGTCCCGCTTTTTGGAATTCCGGCGCCAGGAGCTTGAAATCCTCCCAAGACAAAGGATAATTTTCTTTAGACCAGACAAGGTGCAAATAATCCTTGGCCCCGATGGATTGGAGCGCGGCCATGAGCTTCGGAACGTCTGTCCGGCCCTCGTCCGTCCGGGCACCGATAAGGGCGTAATCGCCAAGAAGGGGGCGGAACGTCGGGATACCTTCATCCACGAGCCTGTCTCGAAAAGGAGGGATATTCCTGTCTGTCCGACCTCCAGCTTTGATATGGACTTCGGGATTTGTCTGGCAGGCGACAAACCCGGCTAAAAGAAGGATCCAAGCCCGACGGCGCATTAAGCCCTCCCTCCAAAATTTTTAGCCGAGCGCAAAAGGGCTTTTTCGTGGATATCAAAGTCCGATTTGGAATACAGCACGAAACGGATTC
>JALHTW010000009.1 GCA_022866045.1 Candidatus Aminicenantota bacterium
GCCGACTCCTCGTTCATCCAGCGTCGTTTCTGACCCTCGGTGCGTCACTCTATGACGGGATGTCGAGTCCTGCGGCTTATTCCCCGCCGGCGAAGTGAGACCGCGCCGGAGTTGAAATAGCCGTTCTCCACGATGCATTTTCTTTTAAAGGGGAATTCATCCAGGCGGCGGACGACGAAATCATTAGAAAGGGCTGGTACCTCCAGGCCGGCTATTTTTTCATGCCGAAGACACTGCAGGGAATCTTCAAAGTCGATTCCTATGACAAAGACACGAAGACAGACCTCGACCGGAGCGACCTGTGGACTTTAGGCCTGAACTGGTTCCTGACGGAAAAAACGAAGCTCATGATTAATTTTGAGTTGACCAAGGATGAGTCCGGGAAGACGGCCAACACGGCTCTCCTGGCCCAGTTCCAGGCGGCGTTTTAAGAAAAAATGTTACGAGCAATGAGTGATGCGGATTCTGTCGTCGATCAGCCCCCTCGTCCTCGTCGGTCAGACGATCCGATCGACGCCGCCCCATCCATCTTTGCTTGTGATGTCAAAGAAAGAGAAATGAGATGAGAAAAATGATGAAAAGACTCGCGGCCGGAATTTCATTGGGTTTTTTCCTTTTGACATTTTCTTCTTTTGGCCAAGCCCCGCCGAAGCCCCTTAAAGGCAGGCTCAGCATTTCGGGCGCCTGGGCCCTGTATCCAATGGTCCTCAAGTGGGCCGAGGAGTTCAGGAAAATCAATCCCGGCGTCAAGATCGATGTCCAGGCCGGCGGCGCCGGGAAGGGCATGGCCGATGTTTTGGCCGGCATGGCCGATCTCGGGATGGTTTCTCGCGACGTCCATCCGGAGGAAGTAAAAAAAGGGGCCTATCCGCTCGCCGTCACAAAAGACGGCGTCGTGGCAACGGCCAGCGAGAAGAATCCCTTTCTCGATGAGATTTTAAAGAAAGGCATTTCCCGCCAGAAATTCCTCGATATCTGGGTCACGGAAAAGATCACAACCTGGGGCCAGGTTCTAGGGAGCCAGGAAAAAGCGGCCGTCCATGTCTTCACCCGATCCGATGCCTGTGGAGCGGCCGAGACCTGGGCGGCCACCTTCGGAAAAAGACAGGAAGATTTGGGCGGCGTCGGCGTCTACGGCGACCCCGGGCTGGCCGACGCGGTTCGCCGCGACGCGCTGGGGATCGGCTACAACAACATCAACTTCGTTTATGACGCTAAGACGTTGAAGCCGGTGAGCGGGATCGTCATCATCCCGATCGACCTTGACGGAAACGGAAAAATCGACGACATCGAAAAGTGCTATGGGACACGGGACGACATCACCGCGGCTATTGCCAAGAGCATCTATCCGTCGCCGCCGGCCCGCGACCTCTATCTTGTGGCTAAAGGCAAACCCGAAAAGCGAGCGGCCGTCGAGTTCCTTCGCTGGGTCCTGACCGATGGTCAGAAATTCGTTCCCGAGACAGGATACATTCAGCTCAGCCCGGAGAAGCTTAAAGAAGGATTAGAGAAGCTGAAATAGCTGGATATGATTGAAGCGTCGGCAACAAAAACGGAGAAATATTTTGAGGCATCTTAAAGACCTGATCGCCCGGCGGGCCATGTTCCTCCTGACGGCCGTCCCGGGCTTTCTCGTCTTGTCGATGCTCTTCGGACTCCTCCAGAAGTCGAGGGCCATCCTCGCCTTGAAGTCCTTTTCCGGGCTCCTCTTCGGCTCGGGCTGGCATCCGCTCAAAGGAGAGTTTGGTTTTCTCCCGTTCCTCATGGGAACGCTCTGGGTGACGCTCGTGGCCATGGTCCTGGCTGTTCCCATTTCTCTTTTGACCGCGGTTTATCTGTCTGAATATGCCCCAAAGTTTATCCGCGAGTTCACCAAACCGGTCATCGACCTCCTGGCCGGCATCCCCTCCGTCGTGTATGGAGTCTGGGGTGTGCTCATGATCGTCCCGTTCGTCGGGAAAGTCCTTGCCCCCCTCTTCGGCGTGTATTCATCGGGGTATAGCGTTCTCTCCGGCGGGATCGTCCTGGCCATCATGGTCTTCCCGACAATCATCCATGTCGCCCTCGAAGTTTTTTCCTCGGTCTCGCATGAGCTCCGCGAAACGTCGCTGTCGCTGGGCGCCACCAAGTGGGAGACGGTCAAGTATGTCGTCTTGAGAAAAGGTCTTCAGGGAATTATCGCCGCGGTCGTCCTGGGACTGTCTCGGGCGTTCGGAGAGACGATGGCCGTCCTCATGGTCGTCGGCAACGTGGCGAAGATTCCCAAGTCGGTGTTCGACCCCGCCTATCCGCTGCCGGCCCTCATCGCTAATAATTACGGCGAGATGATGTCCGTGCCGCTCTACGACTCCGCCCTGATGCTCGCGGCGCTGGTCCTCCTCCTCGTCGTTCTGGTTTTTAACCTCGGGGCGAGGTTTGTTCTGATGAAGGCTGAACGAAGGGCCGAATGATGACCTTGAATAAGCGAAAAACAGAAGAGCGAATCTTCAAGTTCCTGATGATGGCTTCGACCGTCATCGTCACCGGAAGCTTGCTCGTCATCATCGGAACGATCGTCGTCAAGAGCCTGCCGGCCCTCCGTTTAACCATGCTCACCCAGACGCCGAAAGGCGGCTACTATCTGGGGAAAGAGGGCGGGATCCTCAATGCCATCGTCGGGTCGCTCTATCTCGCCTCGGGCGCGACTCTCCTCGCCGTCTTAGTGAGCCTGCCGATCGTCCTCTATCTCAACCTTTACACGAAGAAAGCCTCGGCCCTGGCCACGTTCACCCGGTTTTCGCTCGATGTTCTGTGGGGCATTCCCTCGATCGTCTACGGCGCGTTCGGGTTCATTGTCATGATGACCCTCGGCCTGAGAGCTTCACTCCTCGCCGGGATCTTTATCGTCGGACTGCTTGAGCTTCCGATCATGGCCCGGGCCATGGACGAGGTCATCCGGCTCATTCCCCAGGCTTTGATCGACGCTTCCTATTCGCTCGGCGCGACGAAGCTTGAGACGGCGCTCAAGGTCATCGTGAAACAGTCGCTGCCCGGGATCCTTACGGCCGTTTTGATCGCCTTCGGACGGGGGATCGGCGACGCGGCCTCCGTCATCTTCACCGCCGGCTTCACCGACAGCATCCCGACCTCCCTGCTCCAACCGGCCGCCACTCTTCCTCTGGCCATATTTTATCAGCTCGGTTCGCCCCTCCTTGAGGTCCAACAGCGGGCCTATGCGTCGGCCGCGATCCTGACATTGATCATTCTCGCGATCAGTCTGATCTCGCGCGTCTTGATCAAAAAATTCACAAGGCATACGATTAGATAGGTGAGACCATGGACTTTCCAACACATCTCCGCATTCAGAACCTGAGTGTGTCCTATGGAGACCATTTAGCATTAAAAGATGTCTCGCTCGACGTTCCAGATAAAAAAATCACTGTCATCATCGGGCCTTCGGGATGCGGCAAGACAACCCTCTTGAAATCCCTGAACAGACTTCTGGACTCCGTGGACGGCGTTAAGATCCGGGGCAATATTTTTGTGGATGACGAAGATATCTATGATCCGCGGGTCGAAGTGACGCACATCCGGAAAAAGATGGGCTTGTTGTCGCAGAAGCCGCAAGTCCTTCCGATGTCTGTTTTCGACAATATCGCTTACGGACCGAAGATCCATGGGACGAGCGACAGGAAAAAATTGAGCCGGATCGTGGAACGCGAGCTCCGGGCGGCCGGGCTTTGGGACGAAGTGAAGGACCGGCTCCACGAGCCTGCCTCGCAGCTGTCCGTCGGCCAGCAGCAGCGGCTGTGCCTGGCCCGCGGGCTCGCGGTCGAGCCCGAGATCATCCTGGGGGACGAGCCGACATCGGCCCTCGACCCGCAGTCGAGCCGCATCGTCGAGCAGCGGCTGATCGAGCTGAAATCAGATTATACCGTGATCGTCGTGACGCACATCCTGCGCCAGGGGCGACGGATCGCCGATTATCTGGCTTTTCTTTATCTCGGCGAGCTGGTCGAGCACGGCCCGGCCGAGGAGGTCTTCGCCCATCCCAAAGACCCGCGCACGCGCGCCTATTTAACAGGTGAGATTAGCTAATCGTTTCCCTGCCCCCCAATTAAATCAGGCGCGGGGTGAGCGAGCCAATATATTTTTTGTAAAGGAAAAACGATGAGGGGATATGCCGCTCAAAAGCCGGTCTTCGGACGGAGCGGGCAGAGTTAAGAAAAACGCGTCCGATTTTCCTTTCGGAGAACGTTCGCCTTTTTTCAAAATTCTTTCAGAAACTCGTAAAAATTGATCTCGTTTGCGTCCAAGCCGTATTTGTAGACATAGGCGCCGGCGAGCCGGGAGGCGAAGAGGGCCTTCAAGTAGGTCTTGGGAATCCTCTTGAGGATCTTGTCCACGCCCACTTTCTTGACGAGCGTCGGCGGGACGCCCTTGGCGATGACCTTCTTCACCAGGGCTTTGTTGGCGAACAGGTCGGACGCGGCGACGGCGTCCTTGATCCGGTTGATTTTCTCGCTGATGACGTCGGTCAGAATCGCTCTAGGGATGCCTTTGGCCTTGTTCTCTTTCCAGATGACCTCGAATTCCTTTGAGGCGTTGTCCTTAATGTCCTCGATAATCTCGTTGATGTATTTCTGCCGGAATTCGCTGATTACTCCGTCCTTGACGCACATGAGTTCGTCGGACTCCTGGTCCGTGAGGGCCAGGCTGGCGAGGACTTCGAGCGAGGAGGACGTGACGCCGCCTTTGTTGGCCGAGGCATCCTTGTAGAGGACGACGCCCTTTTCCTCAAGGCGCAGCCGCGCCTGCTGGGTGATGAAGAGGTTTGCGCCTTCGACGATCACCTTGAAGCGGGGCTCGCCGCTCTCGTTGAGGTAGGTCGTCCAGTTGTTGATCGTGACCGAAGAAGGCCGGCCGCCGCAGGGCACGAAGATGTCGGCCTTGAACAGCCGGTGGAGATGGAAGGTGTTGCGGAATTCGAGTCCGTTCTCGACTTTCTCGCCATGGGGCAGGATCACGTCCCGGTCTTTAATGTTGACCATGAAGCCGCCGGCCGAGAGCTTGTTAATCGGGAAGTTCTCGATCATCTTGCGGGATTTGGCCAACTTTTTCAGTTCCTTCCGGTCGATGCTCTCGGGATCATAGAGGACGCCGGAGCCGTCCACGATCGCCAGGATCTTGTCCCTGGAGATCAGAATCTCGTTCGAGCCAAGGTCGCCGTCCGGTCCGCCGGTCATGACCTTCGTGATGGCCTCTTCCTTGAGGCCGAGCTTGGCCAACGCGTCCAGGACATACCGGTGCGTGGAGTTGGTGGTCATACCGTAGAGATCATGGGGGATGCCGCCCATCGTGACCGGCTTCCCCGTGGAGAAAGCTTTCCAGAAGACGAAGCCGCGCTTTTTGCCCCGCAGGGCCGCCCACTCCATGAGGTCGGCCGTCCATTCGTCGGGGCCGAGGAAGAGGATGACGGGCTTGCCGTAGTGGTCGACGATGGACCCGTGGGGCAGGATGAGGTCGAGCAGACCATCCACGTACTTCTTGAAGCAGGCCGCGGCCTTGTCCATGTGGCCCCAGTTGAGGAGGATTGTCCCCTTCGAGCCGCCCTCGGCGAGGTCCTTGTTCTTTCTCTGCTGGGTCCAGGCCAGGTTGTAGTTTTCGTCGAAGATGAAATCCGAGTTGTTCATGTAGGTCTGGAGGTTGGGGGACTTGACGATGCGGATCCCGCCTCGGGCGATGTCGCGGAACCGGATGTGGAAGCCCCGGAACTCGGCGCCGACGACGTGGAAGATGCCGAAGGGCGTCTCCGGATAGTCGACCTTGTTCAGGAATTTCGAGTCGTACATGTAAGAGAGGGACGTCTTCTCGCGCCTGTAGAAGTTCGTCCGCAGCGTGGCCTCGATGAACAGGCACGCGGCCAGGAAGATGTTCCGGTCGATCTCCAGGGAAATGTTGCGGAGGATGTTTTTCTTAAGATCAACCAGCTCGGCGTCGATCTTGTGGTCCTTGCGGCTCGGATTGAATTTTTTGTCGAAGAGCCTGAACGCTTTCTTGACGTATTCGAAGTTGTCACAGAGGGCGTCCCAGATGCGGGATTCCTGGTAGGTGTCCTTGGACAGCCTGGTCTTGAGAGTGCGGAGGAGGCCGGTGAGCTCGGGCGAGTCCTTGAGGGCCTCGCTGAGCTTGAGGTACTCCTCATTGTAGCCGCTCAGGAACTGGTGAGAGAAGCTCCAGGCCGACACGCCGAACACGGTTTCCTGAGCATGGAGTTTCCCTTCGCGGAAAAGTTTCGAGAGAGGGCTTTCCGGGATGGCGTAAACCAGGCTTATGTCTTCGACGAGATCCTGGATGACTTTAGGGTCTTCGATATTGTCTAGATAGACCGAAATGGCCGTCTTGCCGTTGGCGAACTGTTCGATATATTTGCGGTTCGACACGAGACCGTGAGAATTGAGCACGTCTGAGATGTTCGAGAAGAAACGGCGACACGAATCGCCGTTGACCACGATCATGACCCGCAGTTCCTTTGTCTTATGGTCGTGCGAAACATCGATCAGCGGGCTTTCCCAGCCTTTGTGCTCCCTGATGAGCTTCTGGAAACGCTGGAGCGTTTCCTCGGGAACGGAGGCCAAAAACATCTTGTCTCCGATTTTGCGGATATCGGTCTCATCGGGAAGAACCGTGTCGATCTCGAATTGAGGCTTGCAGACTAAATACATCCTCAGATACTCGAGTCCCGCCGCTTTTCTCGAGGTCCGGTAGGACTGGAGCCTATGGCGGGGGTATTTCTCCTCGATCCGGCGTTCGATCTCGAGCGCTCGGTAATGATAGTCGTCGACGAGGTAGGTGGCTTCGTTCTCGAGCTCAGTGCCAAAGTCGATCTTGACGATCTTTTCCTGTTTGACCGTGGCCAGAATCTCGGCCGCCATGAGCGCCTCGATGTGTTTGGCAATCGTCTCGACGGGCGTGGTTTTGAAGTAAAAGGCGTTCATGACGAGGCCGGCGCAGAACCAGTTCAGCTCTTCCCGAACGGCGGTCTGGGTGAAGCGGCCGTGGGAAAGAATGATCTCTTCGATCTTCCGGATCTGGGCTTCGTTCAGAACAGCGTTGCAGGATATCTCTTGTAACGTTTTCATGACTGACTCCTCCGGATCAACGTAGGGAGAAAATTAATAAGTATTATACCAGAAAACGGACTCGGGGTGACATGGAAAATGGGGGATCTAGGGCGAAGAAGGTTCGTCGATTTCGAGCTCGATTTTCTCGAGGAAGAGTTCGGTGCCCTGGAGGATTTCAAGGTCCGGGGATTTGCAGGAACCGCAAAAAAAAGTGTAGGTTGTGATCTCGGTTTCGGTGCCGCAGGCCCGGCAGCGGATCTTGAGGGGGATCTCTTCGATCTCGAGCCGGGCGTTCTCGGCGATCGTTTCTTTTTTATACATATCGAATGCCGATTCCAGGAGTTCGGGGACAACGCCCGATAATTTTCCGACCTTGAGCTTTACCAAGGTGATCTTGCCGGCATTGTGTTCGCGGGCCTTTTCGAGGAGCGTGCCGAAAAGGCTGGACACGATCGAGAGCTCATGCATGGCTGCTTTGAAGTTCCTGGTGCATGGCCCAGAAATAGTCGAGAAGCTCATCCAGCCCCTGGCCGGTGACGGCCGAGGTGACGAAGATCTTGAGCTTCGGGTTGAGCTCGAGAGCCTCTGTCTTAGCTTTTTCGACGTCGAAAGGCAGGTGGGGCAAAAGATCGGCCTTGGTGAGGACAAGAAGGTCCGAAGTCGTAAAGGCTTTGGGATATTTTTTCGGCTTGTCGTCCCCTTCGGGCGTCGAGAGGAGGACGCAGCGGAGGTGTTCGCCCAGTTCGTAACTTGCGGGGCAGACGAGGTTCCCGACGTTCTCGATGAACAGAAAATCGATGTCCGGATCCACGCCGGGCAGGACCTTGGCGATCATTTTCGCCTCGAGATGGCAGGCGCCGCCCGTCGTGATCTGCCACGCTGGAACGCCCTTAGCCCGGATGCGCTCGGCGTCCAGCTCGGTCTCGATGTCGCCTTCGATGACCGCCATCTTCGCGCGCGTCTTCAGCCGCATGGCGATCTGTTCGAGGAGCGCAGTCTTGCCGGCGCCCGGCGAGCTGAGGAGATTGACGGCCAGAATGCCGCGCCGTTCGAGCTCGCCCCGGATCTCGGCGGCGATCTTTTTATTCGTGCCGAGGAGGTCCTGGAGGACGATGACTTCCTTTTTGTTCATGGGATGTCCTTCAATACGTTTTTGATCTTTCGAACGATATCGGGGAGGCAACGTTCCATGTCTTCGCTCAACCCTTCGCCCAGATTATAGATGTTTTTGGCTTCGACAGCTATGATTTTGACCGCGTCCGGGACCTTGAGGCCCAACCCGCGGCCTAGCCTGATGGTCTGGGGCAGAGAGATATAGTGCGGCGAAGGGCCGGGAAGGTCCCGCAAGTCCGTTTCCTCAAGAATATGAATCCGGCCGGTGACGGGGTCCGGGAGTTTTATGGCGTCAACAACCACCAAGGCATCATAGCCCACCATCACATCCAAGAGAGCTATGCCGGTCAACGGGCTTGCCACGCAGTCGATTTCGGGCGAGCCCTGACCTTGGAGGTCTTCCTTTCCCAGCTCTTTTTTAAGTCGCCGGACGGCATGATGGCCGACGCCGTCATCTCCGTATATGTCGTTGCCCAATCCCAAAACAAGGATTCTCATGGCAGGCGCAGTTTTTGAGGTCAAGGCCGCGGCAGGCGGACGATGAATGTGCTCCCCGCATCCGGTTCGCTCGAAACGTCGATCGTGCCGTTATGGGCATCGACGATCTTCTTGGCAATGGACAGGCCGAGTCCCGTTCCTTTCATTTTTTTCCCTTGGCTGCGGTGAACCTGGTAGAACTGGTCGAAGATGAACGGCAGGTGCTCTTTAGCGATCCCGATCCCGGTATCCTCGACGGCCACAGCGATGAAGCCGGCGTCTATCTTCAAATTGAGATGCACGCGGCCCCCGGGCTTGGTATATTTGATAGCGTTATTGATGAGATTCGTAAAAACCTGTTCCAGGCTTTCTTCGTCTCCCAAGACAAGAAGCGGGGCCGGGGCCGTGTTGAGTTCCACGGCGACCCCGTATTCTTGGGCAAGTGGCCGCATGAAATCAATGAGTTTCTCCAGCATCTTTTGGATATCCAGGGTTTTGAACTTATCGACGATTTGTCCCTTGTTGATCCGGGCCAGGTCCAGCCAGTCGTTGATCAGATGGAGCAGGCCATCTAGGCGGTCTCGGGCCTTGAAAATCATTTCCTTTGGCTTTTCGTCGACCGGCCCGACCATTCCGGCCAGGATGACTTCGAAGTACTGTTGGATGGTGACAAGCGGACTTCGGAGTTGATGGGAAACCATGGTAATGAAATTTTCTTCCAGGAGTTTTTTCTCTGTTCGCAGAGCTTCGGCTTCAAGGATGAGCTTTCGCCGTTCGTAGGCTCGGCGGATGATGATCCGCAGTTCCTCGGGCGAAAAAGGCTTTGGGAGGAAGTCATAGGCCCCTTTTTTCATGGCCTCGACGGCGGAATCGACGGTCGCATAGCCGGTGATGACGATGGGAATGATATGAGGGTCGAGATTTTTCAGGCGGTCCAGGACTTCAAAACCGCTGATCCCCGGCATTTTCAAATCGACAAGGACCAAATCCGGCCCGAGGTCCTTGATTTTCTTGAGGCCTGCAGCTCCGTCTTCGGCTGTCTCCGCACGGAAGCCGCTTTTAAGCAGGATCTGGGTGCAGGAGTCCCTCATCGCTTCTTCATCGTCAATGATAAGCACTAGGGGTTTTTGTTCCGTCATGGAATAGCTCGCCATAGCATTTTAATCTAAAATGCGTTTTCTCGCAGTAAAAATTTGGCGGACAGACACAAAGAATCGGATCTGCGGGCCTCTATGGACCAAAATTCCGGGAGGGCTGGCCTTGAGCTTATTAGCTTTTCAGAAGTTTTTCGATCCTGGCCAGGAGGTCCGCCGGTTTGACGGGCTTGTCGATGTAATCATCCGGCCCGATCATCCCCTGCTCATCTCCCTTGAACTGGAATCTGGAGCCGGCAATCTCCTTGACGGCGGAGACGAAAATGACTGGCGTGCTTTGGACGTCCGCGTATTCCGGAGACGTTTTGATGGCGTGGCAAAGAGAAAAGCCGTCAAAAAGGCTGTCCATCATGATATCCAGGAGAATCAGGTCCGGCTTTTCCGATAAAATTTTCTCCTTGGCTTCGGCAGGATTGGCGGCGGAGATGACGTCATACAAGGCTGATTTTAAAATGGGCGCTACGGCCTCCCTGAAATCCGGGTCATCATCAATCACCAGAATTTTTGGCGATGTTTTCGTCATGGCGTTGTCCTCCTTTACTCGTTTAAGGCATTTTTGATTGCGAGTTTCAGTTCGTCTTTGCCGAAAGACTTGATAAAATAAAAAAAGATGTTCTGCTCCCGGACCTTGGCTTCTAAACGTTTGGTGTTTTTCTCCGCGGTCATGATGATTTTGATTTTGGGATCGAGGTTCTTTAAGATGGAAACGGCCTCGTAGCCCTTCATTTCGGGCAGGTCGACATCCAGGATCAAGCAGTCGAAATATCCTTGAGAAATTTTCTTGATCGCTTCGGTCAACCTCCTGCCTGTTTCGACATAGTAGTTTTCATTCTTTAAAAACGTCTCCAGATCCTTCCGAATTTTCGTGTTGGGGTCGATCACTAGGATCCGTTTTTCTGAAACTGCCATCATCAGGTTACCTTCAATAAATTTTCTGCAATTATCGTGCCAAGTGGGTTGGGATCGAGAGAATTAACAACTCTCTAACCTATTGATATAAAATGAGTTATTTAAAAAGGGGAAGCATGGGAAATCGATTATTTTGCCCGGCGCAGAAGCCCCGAGGAAATATTCCCCGGTGTTGTTCCATAAGGCGACAGCGACGACATCAGCCTCAACGCCGGCCCATAATAATCTAAAAGTTGTTAAAGGCAAGACCAGACCGTAAAAAGATCCGTTAGCCGCGCTTTTTTGATGCAGCAATTATAGGCAGGCAGAGCGATCAAAGAAAGGCCGCTCTATGTTTAGGTGCACTCGACTGGACGATTTTTATCGCGTTCTCTTTAGTCTGAATTATTCATGAATTACGTTATCTCTCCCGGTCGTGGATTTGCAGACGGGCGCTGAATTCGGGGACATGACCCAAATTCTCCGGAATTTGGGATCGTGTCCCCCTCGTCTTGAATTCGGCGCCCGGCTGCAAATTCTCTTCTCGAGGAAACGACTCAATTTATGAATAATTCAGGTTAGTTTTTTAGCTGTTCAAGGATTTGTTCCATGGCCAGTCGGACGGGCTCGGATATTTGTTCGCCGTCTTCAAGCGAGGCGGGCTGGATGCCGAGGATATAGGAGTTCTTAAGCTGGTCGAAGCTGATCTGGCTTGTCACCAGGGGCAGCAGCCTGTGGCTCAAGACGGCATTCCAGGCCGCGTGCTGAAGCGGCATGATGGTGATTTTTCCTGGGCGTTCTCCGAAGTCCACCGCATCCAGGAAGAGCAGCGGACGACGCTCGTCAGCTTCCCGAGCGCCCGATTTTTCAAGGGCTTCATCTTCGATCCAAACCTCTTTGACTCCCTGGCCGCGCAGCCGGCGGGCCAGTTCTAATCCCACGGCATCGTCGGAATGACCGGGCGATCCGATGCCGATGATGACCGGAGAGACATCCGTTTTGAGCGCTGCGATTTTTGTCTTCCAGTCTTCCTCGGGAGCCCTTTTGACCTGGACCGTGTGCACCGAACAGCTGATACAGGGGTCGAACGACCTGATGACGAGGTCCATCCGGTCCTTGATTTTTTCTTCCTGCCCTGATTCGAGCAGTTTCTGCGCGGTGATGTAGCAGTAGCGTTCGATGTCCTCGGCGTTCTGGGCCGTGGGGGTGATGATGTCCGTATGAGACACCAGGCCTTTCGTCACTTCATAGGCGTGGAACAGGGTGCCGCGGGGAGCTTCCACGGCGCCTGCCCCTTTCCCGTCTTTTTGGCTATAAAGGACGAGCGGTTCATCGGGAAGCTTAACGGCTTCATCGACGACCCCGGGGATTCTTTCGAAGGCATAGACCAATTCCAGAGCCTGGGCCGCGTTGTTGAACAAAGGATTCTTTGTCCAGCGGGCGTTGAAATACTTCTTATACATTTTCCGGGCTTCACCTTCGAACCTTTCTCCGAGGCAGTTCACCCGGGCCAGGGCGCCGACGGAGTAGGGCTTGCCCTTGTACTGGCTTCGTTTGCAGAAAGAATGGGGGACGATGAACTCGTTGGTCAGGTTTTTGTAATCCTGGACGTCGATGATATCGCCGTTGGACAGGATGATTTCATCGCCGACAATCCCGTACTTTTTATCGGGCGGATGGCAGCAGGCGTAGAGCGTCTCCGATTCAGGGACGTCGGGATAGGGAAGTTCGGCGAACAATTTCACGGTTTTCAAAACGAAGGGCATGAATTGAATGGCCCGGTTTTTGATCCAGACGAGCTCGTCCCGGCTCGGGAATTTTCCGAATCCTCCGATCACGGGATTCTCGCCGTGGATATAACGTCCACTCACTGTCTTCATGATGTGGTTGCCGTACTGTTTCATCTCCAGGGCGATCTTGACTTCAAAGGGGAACTTCGAGGCCATGGCGATGGCATTCGGGAAGCCGACATAATCCGGAAGCGCCAGATAGAACACATGGAGAGCATGGCTTTCCACCATTTCTCCGAGATGCATGAGCTCACGGATGAGCTTCACCTTGGGCCCGACATTGACCTTCAAGGCCTTTTCCATGGCCCGGATGGCGGCGTATTTATGGGACAGGGTGCAGATCGCACAAATCCGGGGAACGAGGTTGACGTCCTCTTCGGGCGTTTTGCCCAAGGTCAGACGTTCTACCAGACGTGGCCCCTCGTTCACCAAGAATTTCACGTCCGTGACGACATTCCCGTCGATGGTGGCGGTCACACCGCCGTTGCCTTCCAGGCGAGCCAGGTGTTCTATGGTGATTTTCTTCATTTTGTTTCTCCTTTGAGCCGGGCGAAAAATTGAGTGATGCTCGTTCCGCTGAAGTTGGCCATCTTATTTTTGATGAGGGCTGGGTCATAGCCTTTTTCGAGTAAAAGCTTGTATTCCGCTGTCCGGTTGGCTTCTTCCGAAGGCCCCCAGCAACCCACGCAGGGCAGGTTGTGATTGACGCAGACCGAGCCGCAGCCGGCGGCCGTCAGAGGACCCAGACAAAGGATGTTTTTGTTAAGAAGGCAGTCATTCTCGTGCCACTTGCATTCGACGCAGACCGGAAACCGGAAAAGTTCAGGCGGATTGCCGGCTAAAAGCCGGGCGAACGTCGAGAGAAACTGTTCCTTGCCGATCGGACAGCCGGGCAGGAAGTAATCCACTTTGACAAAATCGCCGATCGGCTTGGACGGCAGGGCTTTGGCATGGATCATTTCCACCCCTCCATAGACGGCCTTTAAATTTTTCGCCCAATCCTTGTCGTCCAAAAAATACGATTGCATTCCGCCCAGGCCGGCGCAGATGCCGATGGCGATGAGCGCCTTGGATCTTTTCCGGATTTTTCGAAGTTCTTCCAGCTCCTTTTCCGTCGACACCGAGCCCTCGACGAGGGCAACGTCGAGTTCGACCTCGTCGTTGTTGTCGCTTTTCGCCATCAGAAAGGCTTCGATGTTGGCGGCTTTGAAGATATTGACCAGTTCTTCCTCGCAGTCGATGATGAGTAGGGCATCACCCGCGCAGCCGGTGAGTTCGTAGATCCCGATTTTCAGTTTGTTGTCTGGCATGGCGTCCTCCCTAGATAAGTTCCCTCATGTGAAGCACATCCCAATAGGTGAAAACAGGGCCGTCGAGGCAGGTGTAAATATAATCAATGGCGCAATGGCCGCACTTGCCGACGCCGCATTTCATCCGCCGTTCCAGGGTCATCAGGATCTGGTTTTTCGGGATGTTCAGTTTGAGCAGCTCTTTGATGACGAATTTGTACATCACCGGCGGCCCGCAGACGAGGCTGTAGGTCGCATCCGGATCGACTTTTTTGAGGCGGGGAAAGAGCGTCGTGACGACTCCGATGTTCTCCTTCCACGTTCCCGTATCGTCCTGGTCCACCGTCAGGTGGCACTCGAGGTCGCCTCTCTCCTTGAGCGAAAAATATTCTTCGCGGAAGATCATCTCGGCCGGCCTCTTGGCCCCGTAAAGGACGGAGACTTTGCCGAACTGGTCGCGGTTATCGAGACAATAAAGAAGGACCGAGCGGAGCGGCGCCACGACCAGCCCGCCGAGGACGATGATGATGTCCTTGTTCTTCATGTCGTCGACGGGGAAGCCGTTCCCGTAGGGGCCGCGGAGCCCGATCAGCGAATTTTCCTTGAGCTTGAAGAGCGCCCCGGTCACGGTCCCCGCCTTCCGGATGCAGAACTCGAGCAGCCCCGGCCGCGACGGGGTGGAAGAAATGCAGAAGGGCGCTTCGCCGGTTCCCAGGACCGAAATCATGGCGAATTGCCCCGGTCGGTATTTGAACAAGAGGGCCTTGTCCATGTCGACAAGCCGGACCTGAAAAAATTTCACGTCGTCCGTCAGAGGGTAGGTCCGGACGATGCGGGCCGGCTCCGGCGTGAAGGGGTTCTTCCGTTCCAGAGATTTGTGTTCGGCGTTCATTTTGTCACCTCACGGCTCATTTTTTTCCAAAAGGCATCCACTTCTTCCCCCTCCAGGGCCCGGGCGATGGTCTTGACGTTGATGCCCACGGGACAGGTGGCGATGCAGCGGCCGCATCCGACGCAGCTCGGCTTTCCATATTTGCTGACATAGGCCTGGAGCTTATGGGTATACCAGAGCTTCAGCCGGTCGGATTTGTCCTCGCGGAAATTCTCCCCGCCCGCCACCTCCGAATATTCGGGGAGCGTGCAGGAATCCCAGGTCCGAATGCGCTTGCCGGGCTTTCCGCCGAGGAATGTCTTGTCCGCCACGTTATAACAGTTACAGGTGGGGCAGACCATGCTGCAGGAGCCGCAAGCCAGGCAGGCGTCGCCGGCTTCCTGCCAGAAAGGAGCTTTGTACTTGAGCTCCATCAGGTCGGGCATGGTGACGAAATCGATTTCCGTTTTGAAGGCTTTTTCCTTGTCATTTTGCCAGCGGATGTAGGCCTGGATATCTTTGTCGGATAAATTCTCGTCGAACTTATCCGGCGCGAGCTTCACCAGGTCATCGCCCTGGCTGGACCCGATCCAGACCAGGAAAAACTCGTCGAGATCGGTGAAGAACAAATCATAGCCTTCTTCGATGATGTTGGTCCGGGTGGACTTGCAGAAGCAGTGTTCATCCGGCCAGCAGGAGAGGCCGAGGATAAGCGTTTTCTCCCGGGCGCCCATATAATACGGATCGGGGTATTCCTGAATGAACAGCTTGTCCAGCGTTAAAAGGCCGTGGATATCGCAGGGATGAATGCCGAATAGGATTTTTTTGGAGATATGAGAAAAATCTTCTTTGTAACCCGCTTCGTTGAAGTCGAACATATTGAACATCGGCGGGACCATGATCTTTTTCGGCGGAATGATGGTTCGGGTCGTCTGCAGTTCGATTTTGGAAAAATCGTCCACGCGGTCAAACACAAATTTGTCGCCTTTTTTTTGGGGAGCCCAGATATCGGCTTCTTTGTAAATGACTTCCAAGAAACGATATAAGTCCGCTTTTTTGAGTTTTAGAATTCTCATGCTTTTGTTCCTTTTGTTTTCATGATTGTACTCTTTCCGCTTCTCCTTTGAGAAAAATTAACGTCAAAAATATATAAAACCTCGCCCTTTTCCTATGCAAAATCCATGCCTGTTTTAGGTTCGGGGGGTGTCGTCGCGAAATTTTTTTAACTAGCAGAAATTAATATATTTGGCAAAGTTGGTTTTGGAAAGCAAATGCCTTTCGGCCTAGATAAAATAAAAATATGTGGAATTATTCCCCAGGGACTGTTCCTTTTTGACTTAGGCCAGGTTGTATTTTTTGATTTTAGCCCAGAGCGTTTTGCGGTCGATCCCCAAAGTTTTGGCGGCCCGGCTCCTATTTCCGTGATGGTCTCGGAGGACGGCCTTGATATATTCTTTTTCGACGTCTTCCAGGGGTTTGAATTTCCCGTCGGCGAAGCTGAAAAGAGATGAGGCGGCGCTGATCCCATGATACATGATGTCTTCGATGTCGATGCCGTTTCCTTTGGAGAGCACGACCGCCCGTTCGATGGTGTTCTCCAGCTCCCGGATATTCCCCGGCCAATCATAGTCTGCGAGAGCCTTCATGGCCTGAGGGGAAATGTCCGTGATATTTTTTTTGGCCTTCTTGTTGTATTTCTGGAGGAAGTGCTCCACGAGCAGAGGGATGTCCTCCTTTCGTTCACGGAGCGGCGGCAGGTGAACGGGAACGACGCTCAACCGGTAAAAAAGATCTTCTCGGAACGTCCCTTTGGCCACAGTGATGGCCAGGTTCTCGTTCGTCGCGGCTAGGATGCGGATGTCCACCTTGATCGGTCGAGAGCTGCCGATGCGGGTCACTTCCCGCTCTTGGATGACGCGCAAAAGCTTGGCCTGAATGTTCAGGCTGATGTTGCTGATCTCGTCAAAAAAGATCGTTCCGCCGTCGGCGACTTCAAAACGGCCGTGCTTGGTCTCATGGGCCCCCGTGAATGATCCTTTGACGTGCCCGAACAGCTCGCTTTCAAACAGAGTTTCGACCAGGGCGCCACAATCGACGACGACGAACGGGGCGTCGTGCCGGAGGCTGTGGCTGTGGATCTCGTGGGCGATGAGCTCTTTGCCCGTTCCGCTCTCTCCCGTAATAAGCACCGTCGTTTCCGTGGGACTGACGCGGCTGATGACGTCCAGGACCTTCTGCATAGCCCGGCTTTTGCCGATGACCATATCGAACTCGCTTTTGGCCTTGAGCTCGCTGTGGAGATACAGGTTTTCTAAAGTCATTTTTCGGCTGTCCAAAGCTTTCCGGGCGATGAGGCGGAGCTCCTCAGGCGTAAAGGGCTTGGCGATGTAGTCAAAGGCGCCGGTCTTGATGGCTTCAACCGCCGATTCGATCGTGCCGAAGCCCGTGATCATGACGACCGGCGTCTCCGGGCTCGCATATTTCATCTGGCGCAGAACATGGATGCCGCTGAGGCCGGGGAGTTTCAAGTCCAGAAACACGATATGGAAGTGTTCTTTCTGGAAGAGCGCCAGTCCTTCCTGCCCGTCCTTGGCCTCTCTGATTTGGTAACCTTCTTTTTTCAGGACCTGCCGCATGGAATCCCGCATGGCTTCGTCGTCGTCGATAATCAGGACCTGAACGGCGTCGCTCATGTCGTCTCTCGCTTCAACGGAAGCTTAACGGTAAACGTGGCCCCGTGTCCGGCTTCGCTTTGAACCTCGATCACTCCCCGATGTTTTTGAACGATGCCGTAGCTGATGGCCAGGCCGAGGCCGGTTCCCTTGCCGACTTCTTTGGTCGAGAAGAACGGCTCGAAGAGCCGCTTTTTGTCCTCTTCCCGGATGCCGTGGCCGGTATCCGTGAATTCGATGCTGATCATGTCCCGGCCCGTATCGACGGATGTTTTGAGGGTTAAGGCTCCATTCCCGTTCATCGCCTCAGCGGCGTTGAGGATGATGTTGATGAACACCTGCTGGAGTTGGGCGCCGTCGGCGAAGATTTTCGGCAGGCCGGGCTCATACGATTTCCGGATGTCGATGTTCTGAAACAGGGCCTGGCGTTCCATCAGGGTCAGGGATTTGTTCAGGAGTTCGTTCATATCGACCATCCCCATCTCGGGCTCTTTCGGCCGGGCGAATTCGAGAAGACCCTTGACGATGTCCTTGCACCGCGTCGTCTCTTTCACGATTTTTTTGAGGTTTTCGTAGTGGGGGTGGTTTTTTTCCGTGTCCTCCAGGATCAGGTGACTGTAAAGGAGAATGCCTCCCAGGGGATTGTTGATTTCATGGGCGATGCCCGCGGCGAGCTTTCCGATGGAGGCGAGCTTTTCGGACTGGACGAGATGGGCTTGGATCTCGACGAGCTCTTTGGTCCGTTCCTCGACCTTTTTCTCCAGGGTCGTTCCCCATTCAATGAGCGAATCATTAGCCTCGCGAAGATGGTCGGTCATCTGGTTAAAGGAATCCGCCAGGGTCCCGATTTCATCGCCCGAGCGCACATCGACCTTATGAGACAAATCTCCGTTGGCGATTTCCTGCGTGGCCCTCACCATCCTCTGAAGAGGCCGGATGATCCGGGTTGTGGAAAAGTTGAGGATGACCAGGAGAAAGATGACGAAGAGCACGGCGATCAGGGCGAAGGTCAGCATGACCCGGTTGGCGGTGTCCAGATAAGGCTTTTCGAGCATCCCGACATACAGAATGCCGATGATCTTGCTTTCGACGTTTTTGATCGGCTCGTAGGCGGTGATATACCAGTCGTTGACGACAAAGGCCCGGGCCAGCCACGCCTTGCCTTCGTCGAGGACGGCCTTTTTCACTTCCTCCGAAAGGAGCGTTCCGATGGCGCGCTCGCCCTTTTCGTTTTTGACGTTGGTCGAAATCCGGAGGTCGTTCTGGAAAATGGTCGCCGTCCCCGTCTCCCGGCCTTTGTATTTTTCGCCCTTGAAGACGAGGTCCTTGACGCGGTCCACGATCTCATAATTCCGGTTGAGAAGAATGCCTCCGTAGAGGACGCCGAGGAGCGCACCTTTTTCATCGGTCACCGGCGCGGCGGCTTTGAGTATCATTCCGCTCGTCTCCCGGTTTTCGGGCCGGGGCGCGGCTTTCGGCGTCGGGACGAATTCCAGCACGGCCTTATCGGCCAGGTCGCGTCCCTCCCTGAGGAGCTCGTCCCGGGGGAGAATCTGGGAGGAGGCGGCGATGTTATTTTTTAAGGCCTGCCGGATGATTTCGTCGGAAGACTCGTCGTCTCCGGTCATTTCCGGATTCCTGGTTCTGAGAAGGACTTTTCCTTGCCCATCGGCCAGGCTCAGGATATCCAGTCCGTTTTCGGTTCGGACGCGGTTAAGATATCTCAGGAGGATGTCTTTCTGTTTTATTTGAACGGCTTCCCGCAGGCTTTCTCGTGCCGCGGTCAGGCTGACGATGACCTTGATGTCGTTGAGCTTTGCGTTGAAGACCATCCAGGCGGAAGACAGATCATGGCGAACTTTGGCCTGAGCTTGGGAAATGAGTGTGCTGCGGATGAGCCGGGAACCGATGATGAGCGTAAGGAGGCCGCCGATGATGATGACGACAAGAAAGCTCAAGATGAGCTTTGTCCGCAAGGAAAATTGAAACGCTTTCATGTCGCATGCTTTAGGCTGGTCCTTTCGAAAAAGGGAGCCTGGAGTCAACGGAAAGAGTCCTCTTCGTTGACTTTGTATTATACCAAAAAATCCCTCCTTCCCCTAGCTGAAGAGAGGACACAAAGTGGTTTCCTTCTTCGGCTATCTCTTGAGCTGCCGGAGGAGCTGGCGCTTATGGTCGTAGATATTGATGGTCAGGGGCATGTCTCCCGGCAGGGCATGCGTTCCGCAGCCGTGGCATGGGTCGTACGCCCGAAACGCGATCTCGGCCATGTTCAAAAGCCCCTCGGAGATCTGGCCGCCCTTGATGAACGTTTTGGCGGCTTTCTCGATGGACATGTTGATGGCCGCGGCGTTGCCGATCGTGGCCACGATCAGGTTGGCGTCGGTTATGATCCCTTGAGCGTCTGTCGTATAATGGTGAATCAACAGGCCCCGCGGGGCTTCGACGATTCCCACCCCCTCGGTCGGCGACTGCGTGGGCAGTCTCCTGATATCGGCTCCCGTGATGTCTTTGTCGTCCAGGAGTTCGACCATCTTCTCGGCGGCTTGCAGAGCTTCGATCAGGCGGGCCCAGTGAAAAGCAAGCGTATTATGGACGGGTTTCCCGCCCAGAGTGGCGTACATTCGTTCATAATGTTTTTGCGCCCGGGGCGTCTGCATGCCGTTCGCGACATTGAGTCGGGCGAGGGGGGCGACCCTGTAAACGCCGCTGTCCTTGCCTTCGACAAAACCTTTCCAGCCGACGTTTTTCAAGAACGGGAATTTGACATACGTCCAGGGTTCGACATGCTCGGCGATGTGTTTCAGATAGTCCGCCGGCTTGAATTTGACGTATTCCTTGCCGTCGGGGTCGACGACGCGGATATCGCCGTCGTAGAACTCGACCTGGTTGCGGGTGTTGACCAGGCCCATGTAGTAGGTTTTGATTTTATAGGCCTCCCCGACGACGACATCCACATAAGCCTTGTTTTTTAAAACGACGTCGTCGAAGATCTGGAGGGCGAATTCGGCGAATTCGACCGCCGCCTTGGCCGTTTCTAAAAATTTCAGCCGGTGCTCCTCATCCAGGCCTTTGGCTACGCCTCCCGGCAGTCCGCAGACGGGATGGATGGCCTTGCCGCAGAGATAGTTCATGATCTCCCGGCAGTCCTCCCGGATGCGGATCACCCGGCCCCCGATTTCGAGGCCCACTTTGCCGATGACACCCAGGATGTTCCGTTCGGCGGCCGGCGCCTGTGGCCCGACGACGAAATCCGGCCCTCCGAGGAAGAAGAAGTGGAGCGTATGGTCCTCCATGAAAAATGCGTTGTAGATGAGTTCTCTGAGCTTTCGGGCGGTCGGCGTCGGCTCCACATGGAAGACGGCGTCCACGGCTTTGGTCGCGGCCATATGGTGGGCCGTCGGGCAGACGCCGCAGATCCGCGGCGTGATCCGCGGCATTTCTTCGACCGGCCTGCCGACGGCGAACTGCTCGAAGCCCCGGAGCTCCGGGACCTGGAGAATGGCTCGTTCGACGTCGCCCAGATCATTGAGAAAAATCTCGATTTTTCCGTGTCCTTCCAAACGGGTAATCGGGTCGATTGTAATTCTTTGCGTCATTTCACGGCCTCCATTCTTTTCCGTTTTAAGATTGAGGACGGCAGGCTGAACCGGTAAAACGTGCCGGCCGGGTCGACGATCGTCGAAACGATTCGTTCGATTTCCTTTTCGTCATTGGTATCCAGGATGGATGCGAACGCCGAAAGGAACTTGGCCCCTTGGTCGTAGACCTGGTCGGTCGGGCCCATGCAGCCCCGGCAGGGCATATTCCCCTCGATGCACCGCTCGCCGCAGCCGCTCCGCGTGGCCGGGCCCATGCAGATGACGCCCTGGGCCAGGAAGCACTTTTCGGGGTCGAGCAAGACTTCGTGCGGTCTTTTGATTTCCTTGATCGTCAGTTTTTCCGGCTTGGTGTCGTTCCGGTCGCAGTCTTCGCAGCAGGATTTGTTCGGGGCAAGAACCGAGCCTTTTGGAGGAAGTTTTCCTTCTAGAATGGCGGTCACGGCGTTGATGATGAGGTCCCGATGGGGCGCACAGCCCGGGAGGAAATAGTCCACGTCGATAACGTCGTTCAATGGATGCACGGTGTCCCAAAAGCGGGGAAGCGTCAGTTCGTATCCGTCGACGACGGATTTTTCCTGGGGAACGATCTTGCCCGGATTGTCTGTGGAGACGGTCGTCTGATATACCTTTCTGAAAATGGTGTCTTTGTTCCAGAAGTTGGCCAGTCCCGGAATGCCGCCCAGATGGGCGCAGGCGCCGTGGGCGACGACGAGCTGGGATTTGCGCCGGAGGAGATGGGCCATTTCCTCCTGTTCCGACATCCGGATGCCCCCGTTGATGAAGCTGACGGCGATGGACTTGTCGGGCATGGCCTCGACGTCTTTTTTCTTAAAATCCAGGGCCACCGGCCAGAAGACGATGTCCACGGCGGCGACGACTTTCAGGATGTCTTCGGCCAAATCGACGATGGATTCTTCGCATCCGCCGCACGACGAGCACCAATAAAACGCGACCTTAGGCTTGGCCTTGCTCATGCCGTCCTCCATTCTGGTGAAGATTGAGAGGTCCGAGTTTTCGGATCTGTTCGGTGAACTCATTGCAGACCAGCTGGAATTTCGTCCCTTCCGAAGCGGACACCCATTCAAGCCTGAATCGTTCTTTTTCGATGCCGAACTGTTCCAGCATCTTCGACAGCAACCGGTGTCTTCTCAAGGCTTTGTAATTGCCTTCTTGATAATGGCAGTCTCCCGGATGGCAGCCGGAGATCAATACTCCGTCCGCTCCCTCCCGGAAGGCCTTCAGCACGAATTGAGGGTCGACCCTGCCGCTGCACATGACGCGGATGATGCGGATGTTCGGAGCATAGACCATTCGGGCGGTGCCCGCCAGATCCGCGCCCGTATACGAGCACCAGTTGCACAAAAAGCCGACGAGCCTGGGCTCAAAGGTTCCGTTACTCATCGTTGAATTCCCTCCCTTCATTTTTCACTTTTTTTTGCCCAAAATGAGATAGTATTTCCAATGCTGAACTCCTCGGCCATCCTGTTTTTTTCATAGCCTCAGACAAGGAGAATTCCTTCAATCTCGGCGAAAATCTGCGCATCGCGGAAATGTTTTTGCTGGGACGCGCCGCTCGGGCAGGCGGCCACGCACGTTCCGCAGCCCTTGCACAGGGCGTCGTTGATGACGGAAATTCCCTTGTCTTTGTCGTACGTGATCGATGTGAACGGACAGAGCCCGACACAGATCTGGCAGCCCGAGCAGAGCTCATCGTCGATTTCCGCGGTGATCGGCTCCAACTCGACTTTACCGGCGTCGGCCAGGGCCAGGGCTTCGGAAACCGCCGCGCCCGCCTGGGCAACGGTATCGGGAATGTCCTTCGGCCCTTGGCATGTCCCGGCCAGGAAGATGCCGTCGGTAAAGGAGGACACGGGAGCGAGCTTGGGATGCCGTTCGAGGAAGAATGTGTCCTGGCTGCAGGAAATGTTGAATTTTTTGGCGAGCTGGTTGTGGTCGACGCTCGGCTCCAACCCCACGGCCAGAATCGCCATGTCGACCGGAATTCTCCGCACGGTGCCGATCAGGGTGTCCTCCACCCGGATGATGAGCTTTCCTTCCTCTTTTTCGGTCAAGGCCAGGTCGTTGATCTCGGAGACCCGCCCGCGGATGAACTTCGTCCCCTCTTTGAGCAGCCTGTGGTAGAATTCTTCATAGCCCTTGCCGAAACAGCGCATATCGACATAGAAGTCGTAGATCGTCGCCTTGGTCTTTTCGCCGAGCAGGTGAGCGAATTTAAGGGAGTACATGCAGCAGACGCGGGAGCAATAGGCGTTGTAATTTTCATCGCGGGAGCCGACGCAGTGGATGATGCCGACGGCTTTGGGCTCCTCGCCGTTGGCCATAAGGACCTTGCCGCCGGTCGGGCCCGAGGCGTTGACCAGCCGTTCAAACTCCATGGCGGTGATGATATTCGGGAAGCGGCCGTAGCCGTAAGCGGGGATGCGGCGGGCGTCAAAGGGCTTGAAGCCTGAAGCTAAAATGATGGACCCGACCTCGAGGTCCCGCAGCGTGTCGTCCATCTCATAGTTGACCGCCTCTCTGTCGCAGACCTTGGCGCAGATTTTGCACTCCCCGGTCTTGAAATGGATGCACGCCTCTTTGTCGATAAAAGGCACCATCGGCACAGCCTGGCGGCTGGGGACACGGATGGCAGTCGTCGGGCCGAGATACATTTCTTCATGGATGACTTTGCGGCCGTATTTGTCTTCGCACGTGATGGCTCCGGTCGGACAGAAATAGGCGCAGGCCGTGCATCCGATGCAGGCCTCGGACGGCTCGCCGAAGGGGGTCGAGACTTTTCGTTCGGTCCCGCGTTCAATGAAGCTGATGGCCGACGCCCCGACGATCTGCTCGCAGGCCCGCACGCACAGGCCGCAAAGAATGCATTTTTCCTCGGGGTCTTTGACGGCGAAGCGCGTCTTTTTAATTCCGAGCTCTTTGGCGATCTGCCGCAGCGGTTCGGCGGCAGGGGCGCGCGCGAGGAGCATCTCGACGTTGAGCCGCCTGGCGCGCAAGGCTCTTTCGGAATTTGTCTGGACATCCATACCTTCCTGGACTTTGGTGTTGCATGACGTCACAAGATCGGCCTTCCCTTTAAGGGAGACCTCGACCATGCAGACCCGGCAGGCCGCATAGGGCTCGACGACGGGATGGTAGCAGAGCGTCGGAATCTTGGCCTCGGCTTTTTTGGCGGCCTGCAGAATGGTCGCGCTTTCTTCCACCTGGATTTGTTTTCCGTCAATCGTCAGATTCACCATGTCGGTCCTCCTTAATCAACCTTTACGGCGCCGAAATTACAGACATCGAAACACACGCCGCACTTGATGCATTTCGCCCGGTCGATGACATGGGCCTCGTTCTTCTGGCCGGTGATGGCGTCCGAAGCGCAGTTGCGACGGCAGACATCGCAGCCGCGGCCGACCTTCACACATGTCTCCGGATTGATCGTGTAGATGTTGAGTTGCCGGCAGACATGGGCCGGGCATTTTTTCGTTCTGATGTGGGCTTCGTATTCGTCACGAAAATACCGCAGCGTCGTCAGAACGGGATTCGGGGCCGTTTTCCCAAGTCCGCACAGGGCTGAATCCTTGATGGACAGGGCGAGGTCCTGGAGGAGGCCGATGTCCTCTTCGGTTCCCTTGCCCGCGGTGATGCGGGTCAGGATGTCGAGCATGGCCTTGGTCCCTTCGCGGCAGGGCGTGCATTTTCCGCAGGATTCTTCATGGGTGAACGACAGGAAATAGCGGGCGATATCCACCATGCACGTGTCCTGGTCCATGATGACCATGCCGCCGGAGCCCATCATCGAGCCGGCTTCGGTGAGGCTTTCATAGTCGATCGGTAAATCGATTTTCTCTCTCGGGATGCAGCCGCCCGACGGTCCTCCGGTTTGGACGGCCTTGAAGGCTTTTCCCCCGGGAATGCCGCCGCCGATATCGTAAATGATTTCCCGCAGGGAGATCCCCATCGGAACTTCAACCAGGCCGGTGTTGTTGATTTTCCCGACCAGGGAAAAGACTTTGGTTCCCTTGCTCGTTTCGGTCCCGATGCCGGCATACCATTTCGCGCCGCGGTTGATAATCATGGGCACGTTCGCCCAGGTCTCAACGTTGTTGATGCACGTCGGCTTCCCCCAAAGCCCGCTCTGGGCAGGGTAGGGAGGCCGCGGCCGAGGTTCGCCGAGCCGGCCTTCGATCGAGGCCATGAGGGCCGTCTCTTCGCCGCAGACAAAGGCTCCGGCGCCGCGTTTGATCTGGATGTCGAAGTCAAATCCGGTTCCTAGAATATCGCTGCCGAGGAGGCCATAATCCCTCGCCTGATCAAGGGCGATGCTCAGCCTCTGCACGGCCAGCGGGTATTCATTCCGGACATAAACAAATCCTGCCGTGGCGCCGATGGCTTTGGCCCCGATGACCATGCCTTCGATGACCGCGTGCGGGTCGGCTTCCAGAATGCTCCGGTCCATGAAGGCGCCCGGGTCTCCTTCGTCGCCGTTGCAGACGATGTATTTGCCGCCGCCGTTGGAGCTCGCCGCATTGCGGACGAGCTGCCATTTCAAACCGGTGGGAAATCCCGCGCCGCCCCGGCCGCGGAGGCCGGAGAGAGTGATTTCGGTGATGATTTTATCCGGCGTCATTTCGGTCAAAGCCTTGACCAGGGCCTTATAGCCGTCCCGGGCGATGGATTCATCGATTTTTTCCGGGTCGATGAGTCCCCGGTTCCGGAGGGCGATGAGGACCTGTTTCTTGAAGAAGGGGATGTCGTTGAGTACCGGCACGGGCTTTTTTTCTTCGGGCGGCGTATACATGAATTTCGACACGAGCCGCCCCTTGAGGAAGTGTTCTTCGACGAGGTGAGGAACGTCTTTGACGGCCAATTGTTGGTAGAAAATATTTCCCGGCTGGACGACAAGAATCGGGCCCCGCTCGCAGAACCCGTTGCAGCCCGTGGGGACGACGGTCACTTCATTCTCCAAGCCGTGCTTTTTGATTTCCTTCTCTAACGCCTCCTTGATCTCGTAGGAATGGTTGGACACGCAGCCGGTCCCGGCGCAGACCATGAGGTGCAGCCGGTATGTTTTGTCTTTCGCTTTTTCCGCCATTCTCTCTCTCCTTAATAGTCCGTCTTCTCGCTGCCGATTCCCAGGGCGTATTCCTTGACAATGGTTCCGCCCAGCACGTGTTTCTCGAAAATTTCCTGCGCTTTTTTTTCTGTCAGGTTGACGTACTTCACGGGCGCCTGGCCCGCGATTTCGATGGTTACCATAGGCTCCTGGCTGCACAAGCCCGCGCAGCCGGAGTTTGTCAGCAGGACGTCATGGACGTCCCGGGTTTCGAGCTCTTTGATAAAAGCGTTCATAATAGTTCTGGCTCCCGCTGCGATTCCGCACGTCCCCATATGGACATTGACTTTGGCCCGGAATCCGCTCCCTTCCCGGAGAGCGGTCGTGCGCTTGACCTGTTCTCTAATTTTTTCCAAGTCTTCGATTTTGAGTTTGGGCATCGGTCCTCTCCCTACTTCTTATATTTTTTAATCAATCCGGCCGCTTTGGTTTGAGTGATTTTCCCGTGGACGTCCTCCCCGACCATGACGACCGGAGCCAGACCGCAGCAGCCGACGCAGCGGACGGCGTCCAGGCTGTACTCCATGTCGGGGCTCGTTTCGCCGGTTTTGATGCCGAGCTCCCGTTCGAACTTTTCGAGCACGAGCTGGGCGCCGCGAACATGGCAGGCCGTTCCAAGGCAGACGTGAATCGGATGCTTGCCTTTGGGCTTCAGGCTGAAGGCTGTGTAAAATGTGGCCAGGCTGAGGACGCGGCTGAGGGGGATATCCAGCTCCCTGGAGACGATCATGAGGGCGTTTTTCGGAAGGTAACTGAATTCCTCTTGGATGTCCTGCAAGATGGCAATGACGGCGCCCGGATCGGCCTGGTACTTGGTCAAGATTTCCGAGACGCGTTGCTCATTCATGTTTTCCTCCTTATATGGTCTATCCCTTCATTGATATCATGCTTGATGAATTTGATGACTTGAGGGTCATTGATCGGGATGCCGTGGAGCTGAGCTCGGAGGTCCCTTGTGTCGAAGGCGTATTTTTTACCGTTGACTGCGTGCGTGTAGCGGATGTCGATGTCCGGGTGGCCGGCAATCAAGGTCAGGAGTGTCAGGGTCAAATCCCCGAGCGGTTTGAGGTCAATATGGCTGAGCTGGAATGTCGCTCGAACCTTTGTTCCGCGGCCCGGCTGCGAACGGACGGTCAATGTTCCGCCAGCGGCTTTGGCGGCCTCGGTCAGCAAAGGCAATCCCAGCCCGATCCGCCGTGCTTTCTTGGTCGTGACAAAGGGATCGAGGGCACGTTCTAGGAGCTCTTTGTCCATGCCTTTTCCGTTATCCGCAATCTCCAGCGTCAGCCGGTCTTTTTGCCTGTTTTCCTCAAGCCGGATACGGATTTCATCGGCCTGGGCCTCGACCGAATTTTCGGCAATATCGAGAATGTGGAGCGACAGGTCTTCCATGGTTTGCCTCAGTGGATGATTTTCCTTCCTCCGGTGTCTAAGAAGGCCATTTTTATTTCGTCGAGCGTTCCCGCCTGGAGCAGGAACGTCGTCGTTCCTATGCCGATCTCGTTCAAAAAATGCGCATCGGATGAAGAAATGACCGGAAGGTGCGGGGCGAACTTGGCCTGCGCCTCGCTGAAGCTCATGCGGGGAGAAATCTCCAGGGCGTCAAGCTCGAGATGGTCAGGGATGAAGCCGAGTTGACCGATCAGGCTGAAACCCTCGCGGTCGATATGGGAGGCGACGGCCAGGCCGTTTAAGGAGTGGATCGTTGCGACAACTTCTTCCAGGGTCAGGGTTGAGGCCCCGATGAGGAGCCTTTTGTTAAAGCCGAGAACATCCCCCCGGTGATTGACGATGACCTGCATCCCGAACGCCCGTTCGTCATTTTCGCCAGGGAGATGGGCATAGATGATGTCTTGCAGGGCGAGGGCGGGCTCCACCTTGTCGAATAGGGCGAGGATGTGGACTTCCTCCTGAGACGTAACCTCCATGCCGGGAAGGACGCGGATGTCAAACTTCTCCGCGGCCTTCATCAACGCCGGCGTATTCTCGGCGGAATTGTGGTCGCAGATGCCGAGAATGTCGAGTTCCTTGATTTTGGCCTGGTTGGCGATTTTATGCGGAGACATTTCCAGGTCGCCGCAGGGCGAGAGACAGGTGTGGACGTGCAGGTCGGCTCTATAAGTCCTGAGCATCGGCTAATCCTTCGGCATGATCAGTCCATACAGTTTTCCTGAAATCCCAAATGCGGAGTCCGCCGTTCTGAGGAGGATCACATTTTCTTCCCGGGCTCTTTTGAGCGTATCTTCGTCCGGCGTCCGGTTGTTGACAAAAATGACCGCGGCCAAATCTTTGAGTTTGGCGACGGCGACGACGTTCTGATGAGTTTGGAACGTGATCCAGATATTCTTTTCCCGGCTATGGGCCAAAACATCGCTCAGCATATCGCTGGTATAACCGCCCCTGACTTCGACATTAAAATCTCCCTGAAGCTGTAACACTTCCAGGGATAAGGCGTTGATGATGTTCATAAGTTGCATGGTTCTTTTCCTTTTAATGGGATCCTGCTTTTTCTCCCGGGAGCGGCGGCGGAGAGCTCTTGGCCGGCGGATTTGATGACGCAGTCGGCCAACTTGGCTTCGCCTTTAACCACATCCTCGGCGAAGGTCAGACACGTCGGAGAACCGCAGGCACCGCAGTCGATCTTCGGCAGCGTCTCATAGAGATCATCCTTTTGTTTTCTTTTGGCGATCGCGCGGGTGAGGTCGTCGTC
The DNA here is from genome assembly GCA_022866045.1 of Candidatus Aminicenantota bacterium. Lineage (GTDB taxonomy): Bacteria > Acidobacteriota > Aminicenantia > Aminicenantales > UBA4085 > JALHTW01. Next base: position 28,792 of record JALHTW010000009.1, read on the forward strand.
CAGGGGCTTGAGCGGCCGGACCTCAATCTTCCCTTCCATGAAGAAATATTTTTCTTGGTAACGCTTCCGGACCTCCCGGATGTCCGGGCAGGCTTTAATTTTCTCAAATTCCAGGGTTTCGATAAGCTTGAGGATCTTGTTGTAAGAAATATAAACATTTTCCACGGTGAGCGACCCTCCGACGCAACCTTGGAGGCAGGAGTAGGCTTCGATGTAATCGATGTTGCGGAGTTTTCCGCGTTCGATGTCGTCAAAGACTTTGATGATGTCGGTCAGTCCGGACACCGAGAGCGAGTTCCGCAGCCTCAACGTCCGGCAGATGCCACCGACCATGGCCCAGCCGATGCCCAGAATGCAGATGTTTTCCAAGCTCTTCCGATAGCTCTCGTTCGCCACGGCTTCCATGGCAGAGAGAAGTGGTCCATAAATGTCGGAAATGGCAATCGCCCCGTCGAGATGGGATTTCCCTTTTTCGGCCGGCTGCTTGATAGAAATCATTTTGGAAGGGCACGGGGTGAGATAGAATGCGCCGATATCCTTTTCGTTCAGGCCGTACTGCCGGGCTTTTTTCTTTTTGATCTCCCGGGCGGCGATTTCGCGCGGATTATCGATCGGGATCAGGAGATCGACGAGATCCGGGTATCTGACCTGGATGAGGCGGACGATAACGGGACAGGTGTTAGAAATCAAAGGCTTTGGCCCTTTGTAGTCCCTGATGTATTCTTGGATGGCGAAGCTGATCTCGCCGCATGTCAAAGCCTGGTCGAAGGCGTCGTCAAAGCCGATTTTTTTCAGGCCATTAAGAATTTTGTCCGGCAGAATTTCCCGGCCGAACTGGGCGTAGAGCGCAGGCGACGGGATGGCGATAGTATGCCGGAATTTTGTGAGCTCGCCGAAAGGATTGGTAAGCGGGACAATGGCGCCGTTGGGGCAGGCGGTGATGCATTCGCCGCAGTCGATGCATTTTTCTTCGAGCATCAGGGCTTTTCCGCTTCTCACGCGGATGGCTTGGGTCGGGCAGGTCCGCATGCACCTCATCCGCCCCGCGCAACGATCGGTGTTGATCTGGATGGAATGAGAGTACAGACTCATGGATTGGCTTTCACTTTTGGATTGAGATAAATGACGATCTCGAGCCGGGTGCCCTTTCCCACCTCCGAGGAAATCTCGAACAGATCGGAGTTTTTTTTGATGTTGGGGAGGCCCATGCCCGCGCCGAACCCCATCTCCCGCATTTCGGGAGTGGCCGTGGAATATCCTTCCTTCATGGCCAGTTTGATGTCGGGAATGCCCGGTCCTTGATCTTGAAGGTGGAGATGAACCATCTCCGGCGTGACTCGCAGGGTCATTTCTCCTTTTTCGGCGTACATGACGACATTCATTTCGGCTTCATAAGTCGCGATGGCCGTACGGCGGATGATGGACGGGTCGATCCCGAGCTCTTTGAGGATGTCCTTAACGGTCGTTGAAGCTTTTCCGGCGCGGCCGAAATTCCCTCCGATGATTTCAAAGGACTGCGATAGGACATTCTCGCCGCTCATTCCTTTTTTATTGTGTCCGAAACAAGAATTCCTAGAAGGCCGTGCGTGTAAAGGATTCCGCAAGCCTCGTACATCATGCGCTTCGTGGAGAGGACCGGGATTCCCTTGACCATGGCCAGCTCCAATCCCTCTTCGTCCGGCCATTTCCCCCGGACATAGACGATGGCCTTGGCTTCGAGGATATCGGCCGTCCGGACGGACTGCGCGTTGCTCAGCCCTGTCAGCAGCAGCTGCCCGGGTTGGCCGAAGGCCAGGACGTCGCTCATCAGGTCCGCGCTGCAGGCGCATTCGATATTGGTTTCAAGGAGGGCTTCGGTTCCCCAGACGACCTCGGCCTGAAGGAGGCGCTGAATTTCCCTGAGCTTCATATTAATGTTCTTTTCCAACTTCTTTGATGATCATCTTTCCTTTGCGGATGATCCGTTCCGAGGGGGTGACCGTGGTCGGGCAATTTTCCCAGCAGGCGCCGCAGCCGTTGCATTTATCGATATCGACATAACGCGCTTTCTTCCGGATTTTAGCCTTGAAATTCCCGATATAGCCCGAAATTTCCTCAACCTCGCTCCAGGTCAGCAGCTCGATATTGGGGTGCTTTCCTGCCTCGCTCATCTTGGGAGTGAGGATGCAGGCCGAGCAGTCGAGAGTTGGAAAGGTCTTGTCGAGCTGTGACATGTGGCCTCCGATGGACGGCTGCTGCTCGACAAGATAGACTTTTTTTCCGGACTTGGCGTAGGTCAGAGCGGCCTGAATGCCGGCGATCCCGCCGCCGACGATCAAAACTTCGGGGCGGACCGGAACTTCTTTTTTGGTCAGGGAATCATGCAGGGCGACCCGGCGGACGGCGGCCGAGATCAAGGCCTCGGCTTTTTTGGTCGCGTCCGCGGGCTTAAGCGTGACCCATGACACCTGCTCGCGGATATTCGACATCTGGAAATAGAAGGGATTCAACCCTCCTTCGGCCGTCACGCCCCGGACCGTGGGCTCATGCATGAGGGGAGAGCAGGAGGCGACGACGACGCGGTTCAGGTCGTGTTCCTTGATGCTCTTTTTGATCAATTCCTGTCCCGGATCGGAACACATGAATTTGTATTCTTTGGCGACGATGACATCGTCCAGCTTGGCGGCGAAGTCCAAAACCTCGGTGACATTGACTTTTCCGGCGATGTTGGTGCCGCAGTGGCAGACGAAAACGCCGATTCTCGGCTGACCGTTATGGCTCATAGCGTCCCTCCGTTTTTAAGCTTTTTCCAGACCGGCTTCAACGAAACGATCGACCGGGAAAATCCGAGGTCTTCTTTGGCGATACCCATCGCCAGTCCCAGCAATTGGCTGAAATAGAGGATGGGCATCGCGACGTCGTCCTTGTATTTGCGCCCGGCCTTGTCCTGGGTGATTTCCAGGTTGAACTGGCAAAGAGGGCAGATCGTGACGATGGCGTCCGCGCCCTTCCGCTTGGCTTCTTTAAGAAGGATGTAATTCAGCCGCAGCCCGACCTCTTCGATCGTCCCGGTCAATGACCCTCCGCAGCAGCGTGTCTTGGCCGAGTAATTCACGGACTCGGCTCCCACGGCCTCCAGAAGGCGGTCCAGCTTTGTGGGATAATCGGGATCATCGAAATCGGTGTACGGCCGGACGAGCTGGCACCCGTAGTAGCAGGCCACCTTGAGCCCTTTGAGAGGCCGTCGGACCAACTCCTTGATTTTCGGCAGGCCCACATCCTCGCTGAGAACCTGCAGGGGATGCTTGACGGCGACCTTGCCCTGGTATTCGCAGCCGACGCTCTTCAAATCCTTCAATATTTTGGCGGCCTTCGGCTGGGACCCCGCCAGGAAGATGTTGGATTTCTTGAGGGTCAGGTAGCAGCCGGCGCAGGGAGCGATGATGTCCTTTCCGGCTTTTTCGGCGAGGGCCAGGTTTCGCCCGCAGACGGCGGCGGCCATGGTATCGTCCACGGAAAAGTAAGCGGTCGCGCCGCAGCAGTTCCAGTCCTCAAGTTCCTGGAGCGGCATGCCGATCTCTTTGAAAACGGGAAGGATGGATTCTTCGTAAGCCCGGGAACTGCCTTTGAGCGAACAGCCGGGATAATAAACGTAACCGTTCATCGGGTGTCCTCCTTGATAGCCTTTAATAAGGCTCCCAGTTGCTTTCTGTCTTTGATGGATTCTTTCTTGAGAGACATGCGTCCGGTCTTCATGAGTTTGAGCCCAAGAGGGGCCATTTTGAACAAGCCGAAGGGGTTGCGGGATTTGAGGTAGAGGTTAAGGATGAGCCACATTTCTGAATTCCGGCCGTATTTCGCGATCAGCCGGGACATTTGCCTGTCCAGGACCGGAATGGCGAACCGCGAGGGATAGACTTTCTCTTCGATGGCTTTCCGCTTGAGAGCATACATGACGTCGGTGATTTTGATTTTGGATGGGCAGCGCACCTGGCACGTGTAGCAGGATGGACAAAGCCAGATGGTGAAGCTCCTCAGGGCTTCGTCTTTGAAGCCGCTTTTAATCATGGCGATGATTTTTCTCGGCGTATAATCCATATAGACGGCCATCGGGCAGGAACTGCTGCATGTCCCGCATTGGATGCATTCATCGATTTCTTCGCATCTCGACATTTCCTTGATTTCGTCCACAAAGCCGGAATCCAGTTCTTCCTCGTATTTGACTTTTTTATGGATTTCCATGAATCCTCCTCTTAGAAATCATTCATAGGACAAGTTTTCTCCGGAAATCTATGGCAGGCCATTTCCTCCTCCCGTTTCGCCGGCCGGCAGAAAAAGAAGGGGGAATCCTTGGCTCTGTGGAAGAGGTCTCTGATGCCGGGGGCCTGGTGACGAATTGTAGAGGGAGACAGTCGGCAGGGCCGGAAGGAACGCTGAGGAATAATGGCCGTAACAATACATCTCAAACGCAATAAGAAATCACGTCTTCGAGCGCGCCGATTTCTCCTCTTGGAGGTACAACTCAATTCCCTTACAGATTCCTGCATCAAAATTTTCTATCTAAATGATAGGGTTGGTAGGAAATCCCCTATATTTAGTATTAATTCTATTTGGAAAAAAACTCTTTGTCAATAGATTTCGCGTAATTTTTCCCCATGACTATGGGGTATTTTTCCACATTTTCTTTATCAGTATCTCTTTCGGCGTTAATTTTTCGGCTTATTCTTTCTATCATGCCTTCGCCTGAAACGCGGGATCGGCATCATCCATGTCTTTCGCCAGGCCCATCCCGCTTACTCAATTAGGGGGGATTTGATATAGCACGTATGAAGACTTTATCTTAGTGATATTAAACCCCCTACCCCACAAATCCGGAGACACGAACCTATTTTTTGGCCCCCCTTGGAAATCGAGGGGGGGCCTCAGAAGCCGTTCGCGTTTTCGGCTAATGAGGCGATGGCAGCCGGGCTGATCGTGGACAGGACCCACGGAATCACAATCTTAAGTCGTCACGGACAAAGAGATGCTTACCCGCTTGCTTTTTTAGTAAACAAATTGTGCATTTTCCGGGCCGAGTCAGAGAGGAGCGAGCGGATATCCAGAACCTTCCGGGCAGCAGGTTCCCTTTTTTAATGAGTTTTTCGCTTGCTTTTTCGCTTGCAAAAAAAGTAGAATTTGAAAATAATAGGAGCATATCGAACTGGAAGGAGGAAAAATGAGGAGAAAGAGTCTAATCGTATGGGGTGTGATTCTGGTCCTGTTTTCCCTGCAGAGCTGCAAATCCAAGCCTGAACAGACATTATTGAAGAGCTATATCCATGCCTGTAACCTCAATGACGTGTCGACTATGTCAACCATGGCGGTCGATCCGATCAAGATCGACGCGGAAAGCTGGACGATCACTAAAGTCAGCGAGGAAAAGATTGAGCCCGCCACTCTCCCCGACCTGAACAAGGCTGAACTCGACCTCGCGAAGCAGAGGGACGCCCATATCCCCGTGACGCTGGACGCCAAAGATGAGCTGGACCTAGCGAAGGATGAATACAACTCCGCCCGGACCAGCGCCGCCAAAGCCGCGGCAAAGGCCAAGATGGATGCCGCCCAGAAGAAGTACGACGACGAATATAAGCTCCATCAGGATCTGATCAAACAGTACAATGATGCGAAGGCCGCGGCCGCCAAGGAGGAGGAGATCACGACCTTCTCGCTGGGAGCCGGCCAGCTGCCGAACATCCGCGACCTCAAAGGCGAAGTCCACTCTAAGGACGTTGAGATTCAGGCGAAGTTCAAAGACGGATCGGCCAAGAACTACAGGATCATGACGAGGATGTACAGGCTCAAGGACGAGGCGGTGAACGTTGCTCATCCCGGCCGCTGGATCATCACGAAATTCGAGCAGCTGTAAACACGAACAGGACAACACGCGGAGCCCGCTTTTAAGGGAGGCGGAAAGCCCTGGGATCGACAGGGCGCGGAGTAACGTTAAGGCCTGGCCCCGATTTATTTCGCCTTGACTCGTCGAACGTTATCCGCTATAAATAAGGGTTCTTTTTTGGGCCGTTAGCTCAGAGGTAGAGCACCGGCCTTTTAAGCCGGGTGTCGCTGGTTCGAGCCCAGCACGGCTCATTTTTTTTGCCCCTGTCGTCTAGAGGCCCAGGACACCGCCCTTTCAAGGCAGCAACACGGGTTCGAATCCCGTCGGGGGCGCTATACCTTAGCCGAAGACGCGAACATTTTTCGGGGCCCCCCTTGAATTCCAAGGGGGGATTGAAATCACTGAACGCGCCTCTAGAGAGGCTCAAACATCAGCTGCCGGCCGTCGTCACGGCTGCCCTCGTCGAAAAACGCCTCAGGAAGGCTAGGCCCTCCATGGTCGCTTCGACTATTTCTGAGAAGATGGCGTCTGAGTGTTTTTTTTGTATCGTTTCTTCCAGAGCGAGTATACGACGACGGCCGGGATCTGGTAGACGGCGATGATGATCGGGGAGAGGATGATCCAGAAGACGTTCATGCCCGGGGCGAAAAGGATGATGAAGCCGGCCACGCCTCCAAGGGAGAGGATGATCGCCCCCGCCAGCCAGAGGATGGAAACCACTTTTTTCATATTTTTTAATCGCCCTCTTTCCCGCTTCTAAAAAAGGGGATGAGGGATGATTCCTCATTCAAAAGAGAACCTCTTTTCCCGGAAAAGCCTGACGCAGATATCGACCGCCGCAGGATCGTAGAACCGGCCTCGATTTTTGATGATTTCCTCGAGGGCTGTGTCGATGCCGTAGGATGGCCGGTAAGGCCGGTGCGACGACATAGCCTCCACGACGTCCGCCACACTGATGATCCTCGCTTCGAGAAGGATCTCGTCGCCGGCCAGACGGCTTGGATATCCCGAGCCGTCCATCTTTTCGTGGTGCTGAAAGACGATCTGGGCGACAGGCCAAGGGAATTCGATGGATTTCAAAATATCGTAGCCCACCTGAGCGTGGTTCTTGATGATCGAATATTCGATCTCGGTGATCTGGCCGGGCTTGCTCAGGATCTCGGCGGGCACGTAGATTTTTCCGATGTCGTGGATGTCGCCAGCCATGCGGATGCCTTCGACCTGGTCCTGAGGCAAGCCCATCTCCTTGGCGATCGCGCCCGAGAGCCTCCCGACCCGGCGCTGGTGACCGGCGGTGTAAGGATCTCGGAGCTCAATGGTCAGAGCTATGGCCTGAACAGTCCCGGCCAAGGCTTTCTGGAGACGCTCCCAGCTCTTCTTCAGCTCGGCTTCGGCCAGCTTTCTCCGGGTAATGTCGCGAAAGATGAGAACTTTGCCGATGGTCACTTTTTTTCCCCGGTGGATCGGGGAGATGCTTTGTTCGATGGAAATGGTCGCCCCATTTTTCGTCTGGAGCAGGCTCTCCTGAAGCAGGTTGGCATCCGACTCAGGGATGCTCTGGATCTCCTCGACGAGAGGGAAGATATTCGCCAGCGGTTGCCGAAGGGCGCTTTCCTGCTTCCAGCCGGTCAATTTCTCGGCCAAGGGATTCATGAACGCGACGCGGTCGTGGCCGTCCGTGGCGATGACGCCGTCGCCGATGCTCTTCAGGATCGTCGAGAGCCATTCTTCCCGTTCTCGGAGCTTCTTATCCATCTTGGCCTTGTAGAAGGCCATTTCGATCGTCGTCTGCAGATCCCGTTCGTCGAAAGGTTTCAAGATGTAGCCGAAGGGCTCCGTGACTTTGGCCCGCTGGAGCATCGTCTCATCGGCGTGGGCCGTGAGATAGATTACGGGGATGGAAAAATTCTCCCAGATCCTTTCGGCGGCGATGATGCCGTCGATTTCGCCTTTGAGGAGGATGTCCATCAGCACCAGGTCCGGCAGCGCGGACTCGGTGAGGCGGACGGCTTTTTCGCCCGTTGAAACGACGTCGATGACGTCGTAGCCGAGGCTCTTAAGCATGTTGCAGATGTCCCTCGCCACGAGGCTTTCATCTTCGACGACAAGAACACGGATCTTCGTCATGGTTTTTCGCTCGCCATCACTATCCTATCAGAACGTCGGCTTGTTTTTCAATTCGCTCGACAGGATCTTAAGATGCGTCCTGTTCGGTTGCCTGACGATCAGGATGATGAACTGCAGCTCCAGCGTTTGGGTCCTATAGATGTTCAGTTTCTTGGGGATTCCCAGGCCGTCGTCGCGGACCTCGAGTTCGAAGGGATGATTTTCCCTCACCTTCTTTCCTTCCGGGGAGTGAAGGAGGACGGGATTTTTGCTATAATGGCGGTGCCATCGACATGGGCGGTTAGCTCAGCGGCAGAGTATCGGTCTTACACACCGGTGGTCGCAGGTTCGAACCCTGCACCGCCCACCACGACGGCCTTTTTCAGCGGTGAAGTAGGTAATTCTTTTTCCGGGGCGCCGGAAAGTCGAGCTGGGGTGGCGCGGCGAAGGGGCTCCCCGCCCGCGCGGAGCGGCCTGGCCGCGAGCACGGCCGGGGAAGAGCCGCGACAGGACCCCGCCCGAAATTGGCCTGACACCGGAAAAAGAATTGCTAACTCAGGTGAATTCCCGTTTGACATAACCATAATCCTATGTTAAATTTATGGCCCAGTTTTTATCCCTATTTCGAGAAAAGGTAGAAAGACATGTTTGCTGTGATCAAAACAGGCGGAAGACAGTACGTCGTCAAAGAAGGTGATGTCCTGAGCGTGGAGAAGCTGAAGGCTAAAGCTGGCGAGACCGTGCAGTTCGACCAGGTCCTTCTCATCGAGGACGGGGACCAGACCTTGATCGGAACGCCGATTTTGGATAAAGCCGCGGTCAGGGCCGAAGTCGTTAGGAATTTCAAGGACGACAAGATCCTTGTCTTCAAGAAGAAACGCCGGAAACAGTACCGGAGGACCCGCGGCCACCGGCAACCGCTGACCGAAGTCAAGATCCAGAAGATTTATGCCGACAAGACAGCCGGGCCTGCTGAGGAGCTCAAGATCGAAATCGTCA
>JALHTW010000071.1 GCA_022866045.1 Candidatus Aminicenantota bacterium
CTCGACCTTGAAGACACGGAAAAATCCTTCTTCGCAGGAATCGGGGATCCCGCCCTCTTCCGGCGAGGTTCCGGACCATTCCGTTTTTCTTTCCTTCGGGTTTTTTTCTGATTGAAATTGAAAGAGAAGCGTTACCTTGTACGGCTTTTTCGCTTTCCAAGCGTAGTGAATGACGATGTCGTAAACGCCGAATTCCAGCGGCTTCGCAAGGTCGGCCGGTTTCCCGTTTTTGAGGACGAGAAAATGCTCCGGTTTCACCCCGTTGATATCGAGGCTTTTAAAGAGGAATCTCTCTTTCCCGATCTCGAACGCGCCCTGGATCAAATAATACGGGGACTCAAACGTCGGCGCACTGAATTCGAGCGTGGGCGAGTCTCCCGCCAAAGCAAAATGAGGGCCTGCGGCAGTCATAACAAAAATGATAATAAAAAAGAGATTTTTCGGCTTCATATTCGCGCCTCCATCAAGTGTCTTTTTCATGGGCCGTCCTCCCTTGAATGATTTTCGGCAGGATAAGCAGGATGAAATCGTTTAATTTTAATGGATTAATTGCCGAAAAATCAAGGATGCTTCCTCAGCGTATGCTCGAAGGGACTCGCCCGAAGGGACTCGCTCCTTCAAAAGTTCTTTACGCTGGCTGATGCTCTATCCTTGGACTCTTTATTGATTTGACATGTCCCCGACCCCTGTAATAAGTTGCTTTCCATGAAGCTTACCCTTGTTGATGGGCTGGTCATCCTTGCCTATTTTGCTTTCAACCTGGGGATCGGGTTCTATTACAGGAAGCGAGCGACCAAGAGCGTCAGTGATTTCTTCGTTTCCGGACGGAAGGTGACGTGGTGGCTGGCCGGAACGTCCATGGTGGCGACGACATTCGCTGCCGACACGCCGCTGGCCGTGACGGGGCTCGTCGCTAAGAATGGCATCTCCGGGAACTGGATCTGGTGGAGCATGGCTGCGAGCGGCATCCTGACCGTATTTTTCTATGCCCGGCTCTGGCGCCGGGCCGGGGTCCTGACGGATGCCGAGTTCGCCGAGATCCGGTACAGCGGCACTCCGGCCAGATTTCTGCGCGGCTTTAGAGCCTTTTACCTTGGCCTTCCCATCAATCTGATCATCATGGGCTGGGTCAACCTGGCCATCGTCAAGATTCTCGTGCTGGTCTTGGGCGTGACGAAGGTCCAGGCGCTGGCGATCGCGATCGGGATCATGCTCATCACGGCTTCTATATCAACCCTTTCTGGCTTGTGGGGGGTGCTCGTCACGGACCTTTTCCAATTCATCCTCAAAATGGGCATGGTCATTGTGCTTGCCGTCTTCGCCGTCCGCTCCATCGGCGGGATGGCCGGCCTTATCAGCGGAATTCACGCCGTCGAAAAAAGCGGGACAGGAACCGGATCATTGCTCTCTTTTGTCCCCGACTTGAATTCGACCTGGATGCCCCTGATCACTTTTTTTGTCTATATCGCAGTCAACTGGTGGGCTTCCTGGTATCCGGGAGCTGAGCCGGGGGGAGGGGGATTCATCGCCCAGCGGATCTTCTGCGCCAAGAACGAAAAGCATTCGGTCCTGGCGACCCTTTGGTTCAATATCGCCCATTACGCTCTGCGGCCCTGGCCCTGGATTCTCGTGGCTTTGGCGGCCGTCGTCAAATTCCAGAACGACCCGGCCTTCATGGCGGACCCCGAATCCGGATATATCCGAATTCTCATCTCGGACCTTCCGGCCTCATTGCGCGGGCTGATGCTGGCCGCCCTTGCCGCAGCCTACATGTCTGCCATCGGAACAGAGCTGAACTGGGGGGCCAGCTATCTGGTGAACGATCTCTACCGCCGCTTCCTCGTCTGTGGACGCAGTGAAAAACATTATGTGGCGATATCCCAGGCGACGACCATGCTGCTCATGATCCTTTCGGCCGTCGTCACCTTTTTTATGACCTCGATCGCCGACGCCTGGAAGTTCATGATCGCTATCGGCGCCGGAACAGGCCTTGTCTATCTTCTCCGCTGGTTCTGGTGGCGGATCAACGCTTGGAGCGAAGTATCGGCCATGATCGCCGCTTTTGTGACGTCCCTCACGGTCCGCTATGGATTTCATCTCCATGAGAGCGAGCCCAGGGAGTTCGCCCTGATCGTGCTCATCACGGTCGCCGTAACGACGGTCGTCTGGCTGGCCGTGACGTTCATGACCAAGCCGGAGCCGAAAGATATCCTGCTGAGTTTTTACCGCCGCGTCAGGCCGAGCGCAGCGCTGTGGGGGCCGATCGCTAAGGAGGCGACGGACGTCGAACGCCGGAAGGACGGCCTTTTCAACCTGGTGGACTGGCTCTGCGGCGTTTTGATGATTTACGCTTTTCTTTTTGGCGCGGGCAAGATCCTCTTCGGTGAGCTCGGCCTGGGCCTGGCCTTTCTCTCGGCCGGATTCGTGTTCGGCGGAGTGATCTATGCCGATCTGAGCAAGCGGGGCTGGGAAACGGTCGGACAATAGGAGTCCCCATGCCTCTTGTCCGGACAAAAGGGGTCCAGAGAGGGATGTCTATCCATTAGACTTTTCGGCCGAGTTATAATACTATTTTTTCAAGGAGTTCCGATGAAAACCGTAGCCGCCTTCGGGGAGATCATGTTGAGGCTTTCGCCTCTCGGTCAAGAGAGGCTTTTTCAATCGCCCTGCTTTCAAACGTTTTTCGGCGGCGGTGAGGCCAATGTGGCCGTCTCGCTGGCCCGTTTCGGCCATCCTGTCCGCTATCTTTCGGTCATTCCCGCGAACGATGTGGGCGATGCCGCCCTGCGGGAGCTCGGGAAATGGGGTGTGACCACAGAACATATCGTCCGCCAGGGAAAACGCCTGGGCATTTATTTCGCCGAAAGCGGCGCCAATCAAAGACCGGCTCAGGTGATCTACGACCGTGATCATTCGGGAATCGCCGAAGCCAAACGAGGAGACATCGATTGGGAAAAGGCTTTTGCCGGCATAAACTGGTTTCACGTAACGGGCATCACGCCGGCCATCAGCCGCAGCGCGGCCGATTTGACCCTGGACGCGGTCAAGGCGGCCGAGTCAAAAGGCATTGCGGTCTCCGTGGATTTGAACTACCGCAGCAAGCTCTGGAAATACGGGGTGCCGGCGGCCGAGGTCATGGCCGGGATTTTCAAGTTCGCCGATGTCGGCATTGCCAACGAGGAAGACTGCCAGAAATCGCTGGGCATCGAAGCTGCTGTTTTGGTCCAGAGCGGAACACTGGATATAAGGGCCTATGAGAAGTTGACCCGGCGGGTCATGGACCAATTCCCCAAATTGTCGCGAATGGCCATCACTTTGAGAGAGAGCCGGAGCGCCGACCAGAACGGCTGGTCGGCCGTGATGAGAAACCGCAAGGAATTCATGACCGGACCCCGCTATGAGATTGGGGACATCGTGGACCGCATCGGCGCGGGCGACGCGTTCGCCGCCGGCCTCATCCACGGCCTCGACATCTTTTCGTCCGACCAGGAGGCCCTGGATTTCGCCATAGCCGCGTCCTGCCTGAAGCATTCCATTCCCGGGGATTTCAACCTCGTTACGGAAAGCGAGGTCCTGGCTTTGATGAAGGGCGACGCGTCCGGCCGGGTCCGGCGATAGGGAGGACGTCATGAAGCGCGACGAAGCGCTGGATCGCATCTTATCCTTGAAGGTCATCGCCGTGATCCGGATGTCGGATCCGGAGAAGCTCTTCAGCGTCACGGAGGCGATTAAGCGCGGCGGCGTGAAAGCGATCGAAATCACGTTGACGACGCCCGGCGCTCTAGACGTCATCCGCGAGATGTCTGCAAAAAAATCCCCGGATGTCCTCATCGGTGCGGGAACGGTCCTTGACGCTGAGACAGCGGATGCAGCCATCGATGCGGGCGCCGAGTTCGTCGTGTCTCCGGTGACGAATTTCGACATGATCCAGGTTTGCCGGCGGCGCGACACGTTCGTCGCTCCGGGCGCCTTCACTCCGACCGAGATCGTCGCAGCCTGGAAACAGGGAGCGGACGTGGTCAAGGTCTTCCCCGCCACGTCCCTCGGGCCGAAATATTTTAAAGATCTTAAAGGCCCGCTCCCCCAGATACGGCTCATGCCCACGGGAGGCGTCAGCCTCGAAAACGCGGCGGATTTCATAAAGAACGGCGCTTGCTGCGTGGCCATCGGCACCGCGCTCCTCGATCAGAAATCGATCGAGAGGAACGATTGGGAAGCCCTGACCGCAAAAGCGGCGGCGCTCGTAGAATCCCTCCGCGGGATCTGATCCGGAATTTTCAAGAGGATTCATGAACGGACCCGAATTCATCAGCATCTTCAACGATGTCCTGGGTCCCGTCATGCGCGGGCCGTCGAGCTCGCACACAGCCGGTTCTTATCATATCGGCCGATTGACCCGCTCTCTGCTTGGCGAGGACCCGGCGTCTGCGTCCTTCACCTTTGATCCCGACGGCTCTTATGCCGTGACGTTCCGTATGCAGAACGCGGACAAAGCTTTCGCCGCGGGATTAATGGAATGGGACTTGACGGATGACCGCTTCGACCGGGCTTTGGATTTTGCTTCAAAAAACGACCTGGGCCTGGTGTTCGAAATCGCTCTGATTGACGGCGCCGACCATCCAAATTCGGTTAAGATTCACGCCCGGGGGCGGTCGGGCGGAGACCTCCATGTTTTGGCCAAATCGACCGGCGGCGGCGGATTCCTTATCCAGCAGCTCGAGGACTGGCCGGTCGCGATCAACGGAAAATATTTCGAGACCATGGCCCTTCTGGATCAGAACGATATCGCCGGCATCGAAAAAATCTTGAATGCCGGCTACGGCAACATCCACCTCTCCCAGGGCGGCCATCGAGATGAGATCCTGCTCACGATCCAAGCCAGCGAAGCCCTTCCGGAATCATTTCGGGCTGAGCTCGAACAGACGGCCTGCGTCAAAAAGATCTGGACGGTCAGGCCTATTTTTCAACCGAAGAGGGGAGAGCCGCTTTTCAACAGCGCAGCGGAAATGGTCCGGTTCGCCGCGGAAAACGGTCTGACGCTCGGAACGGCCGCGCTTCGCTATGAAGCCCGGATCTTGGGCCTAAGCGAAAAGGACGCGATGGACGAGATGCTCCGGCGGTTCAAGATCATGGCTTCCGCCGTCGAGCTGGGGAGCCGGGAAAATAATGTCAAGATGAAGCTTTTAGAGCCGAGCGCCGGACAGGTCCTGGACGCGGAGAAGAAAGGCCGTTTGGCTGTGGGCGGAATCCACGCGCGCGCTGCGGGGCGGGCTTTGGCTGTGCTGCACATCAGCAACAGCGGGGGAGTCGTTTGCGCGGCGCCGACGGGCGGATCAGCGGGCGTTCTGCCCGGAGTCTTTGTAACCCTGGCCGAAGAACGCGGCTTGCCGCCCCAGGAAATTGGATTGGCTCTATTCGCCGCAGGAGCGATCGGCTTGATCGTTGCCAAGAGGGCGACGTTCGCGGCCGAAGTGGCCGGCTGCCAGGTCGAAATCGGCGCTGCCGGCGCTATGGCGGCAGCCGGCGTCATAGAGGTGGCCGGAGGAACAGCTCGCCAGGCCGTGGACGCTGCAGCCATAGCTTTTCAGAACACGATGGGCTCGGTCTGCGACCTGGTCCAAGGGCTGTGCGAAATTCCCTGCCACACGCGAAACGCTGTCGCGGCATCGAACGCCTTTGTCTTGGCCGACCTGGTCCTGGGCGGCTATCGCAACCCGATTCCTCTTGATGAGACAATCGACGCCGTTCTTGCCTCGGGCAAAATGCTGCCCCCCGAGCTCCTGTGCACATCGCAGGGAGGCCTGGCTGTCACGCCCTCGGCGCTGGCCATGACCCCTGGTGGGAATAAGCGAGGAAGGATTCATCCATGAGACTGAGATTCGGACATAGAAAGGCCGCCCTCGTCGGCTTCGCCCTCGGCTTTTCTTTATTCGTGATTCTGCCGGGCATCCTGGGCAGCGCCGAAAGAACCGAGGCGCCGTTGCTGTACCCGATCGTTTCTCACGCGGACTGGTGGCAGTCTCAGTTCGGGAGTTCGCTGCAGGCGTGGGCCGCCGCGCTCGGCAAGGAACAGCAGAACAGAAACAGCGGTCCGGCCTGCGTTGTCATGCTCATCAACTACAAAAAGCGGGCCAGGATCTCGACGGATTATCATAGCTTTTCCGACCCGAGATACCCGAAGATCCGCTCGGACGCCCGCTGGAAATTCAGCTGGGCCAACATGGACAAGGGATATCCGGGCGGATTTCCCGACAGCGATGAAGCCGATGTGACCAAAGAGGAGCTGGCCGCTGTCCTGGATCATGAGGATATCCCGACCACGATCTATTCAGGCAAGGACGGCGTCACGATCGAAAGGATCATCGAGGCCATCAAACGATACAGCCTGGTCGTCTGCCGAGTGGAGCCAGATGCCTATTTCGGCGACGAAAAGGCCGGGGCCGGTCGATGGGTCGTCGTCTATGGCTTTGACGAGGCGTCGGTCTTCATCAATGATCCGGGCCGGGCCGAAGGAAAGGCCAAGAAGGTAGCCCGTGGAGATTTTCTCAAAGCGTTGCATGGCGCTGAGCGCGGAACGAACATCGTCCTGCTCGAGTGCGTCATGCTGA
>JALHTW010000072.1 GCA_022866045.1 Candidatus Aminicenantota bacterium
ATGGCGTTGAGCTGTCCGGCCCTGATGGTTTGCTGCGGATGTTGCTTCAAATCCCGCTGAGCATTCATCTTCTGGGCCAGAAGGCGAACGGCGTGGTAGTTCGGGAAGATGACATTGCCGCTGCTGGTGAAGAGGGATTCGTCAACCTGATGCCTCTTGCGGATTGAGGCGAGGATGTGGAATTCAGACCGAGGATATCTCTTGGCGGAGCGTTGGAGCCGTGGATATTTAGAGAGTTGAATAATCATCGTCCGCTTAAGAATTTTCTCTTTTCTTCTGGCTAATGGGCGCCAGCCGATGCTCGGGCATAATGCGTATCATCTTTCGGACAATGGCCTCTGGAGCGACGTCGCAATTTTCGGATTGAAGCCTCATGAGCGTTGGGTTGTTTTTCCTCGTCTTGACCTGTCCCCGTTTATTGTACCATCAGTCACGGCAGAGTTCTAGGAAATCGAGGAGCATTTTTTTTACCCCGCTTTTCATGCGGAGGGGCGAGGTGGGGTTAGCCCCTTAGATGATTCTCTCCTGCCAGGATCTCATTTCGAATGCGCTCGTGCCCGAAGAAAGGCCGATCTGCAGGCTGGCCAGAGCTTCGTCGTAATGCACTTGCATGTTGTTCCCTATCATAAATTGGTTGGCGATAATCGAGCCATAGATGGCGGCCGTATTGGCAAAATTAATATTGGCGTTGGGAAAGTACATGGCAGCATAGGTTGTAAAAGTATTACAGAACGTTTTTGAGCCGGAGAAGGTATCGGTGCCGAGCATGACCAGTTTCGTCGGATCCTGACTCATGTTGTTGATCATGGAATTGCTGTTAAGACTCCAACTCCCGCCGAAGTAGAGATTGACCGAGCAGCCGGGGTTGATCCTGAACTCGGCGAGATTATTCAGGGTAAAAGCGCCCGTGATATACAAGGTTACGTTTGCCGTGATCGTCACCCGGGCGCCATTGGCGAGAGCAAAATTGCTATATTGGCCGCTCTGACTGATCGTGGTCGAGGTGCCTTTTGCGGATAAGCTCCCCCGATTCACGAGCCCGGTGGGCACCGGGACCGAGGGCAACACTTTGGCGTCATCGAGCGGCACCGTCTCCCCCGTGATGTCTGAGCCCATGCCCTGGATAATAACCTCGTTCGGATCCGACCCCGTCCCGGTCATGGCGTCACCGTTGATGACCGAATTGTTACCCACATTGATGGCGCCGTAAATGTCGGAATTCGTCCCGATGTTGCCGCCATCATGAACATTCGTCCCGCCATAGGCCCCCAGCCGGGAGTCATAACTGTCGATAACGGCACCGGAGCCGATATTCACGCCGCCCACGCCGCCGAAAAGCCCAAAATTGAAGAGCGGCGCCGGCGCTCCGCCCTCGAGGACGACCCGAAGGGTTTTGCTGACGCTTGGAGAACCGATGTGGACCGCTGTCCCCGTGGATTCAATCACCGGAGTCAGGCCCTGCGAGTTATAGACGGTCGTGCTGATGTTGCCAATGACTGTGCCGTTCGAAGCCGTAAAATTTGAAATGTTTAGAGTCCGCGCGTCGATCCCCCCGCTCCAGGACGAAATGTCGCCGGAATTCATTTCCCAAATTGCCCGTTCAAGGCCGGCCTCGGCCAGGTTCAGCGCGGCCAGCGATCCAAAAGATTTTTCCGTGATGCGCATCCGTGACGAAAATTTAACGAGGAACGGTAAGGCCATGATCGCCATGAAAACGGAAACCAGAAGCGACATAGCCAGGGCAGATCCCCGTTCATGGAAACGACCGAAGTTTCCACTTTTCTGTCGCGTTCTGATTTTCGTCACTTGTTTCTCAGCTCGAATTTTGAATTCAGGGACTTAGGGGCGGCGTCCATATAATACATAATGCCGTGCCCCTTCACGTCGTCCGCCCTTGTTGGCGTTTTAGAGCCTTCCTCCCTTTTAATTGAAGAAAATATAAATATACTCTTTCTCCCTACCTAATTCTGCTTAAAAGCCCGCATCCTTAATACGTCCATAATATAAGGCATGTCGATGAGAAATGTCAAGCGGAAAAATGGATTTTGACTACCCCCCGATAGCCTTAAGAGGTGGCTAAGATCCCGGCCAAAATCACCCCCTGCCCGGTCTCCAGGCGGAAAAAGGGGATCTTCAGTCCCTCTGAGGCAACTGACGGCGATTAATTTATTTATATTCAATCAGTTGTAATGAGTCTCTCGTGAATTGATATGACCTAAAAAAGCCAAAAAAACAAAAAAATAGCGAACTCGGGGGCTCCCCTTGAGTCACCAGGGGAAGTTGAGGGCGATTAATAAAAAAAGCGTCTCTGATCGCTTTTGGGGGCGGTCTCCCCTTTGTCATCCTCTCGAGCGGCTCCCCACGGCTAGCCACGGGGCACCGTCTCCGCTCGTCTAGGGATTAACGAAGATTCAAAAATCTCTTTAGAACCAAAACATTTTCGGGATTCCTTCTCGTCCGAGTTGAAGACGACGATATTCCCGTCTAACTCCTCGACCGGCCGCGCTCAAGCGGTCAGTCTGTATCCGTTGGCAAAGACTCTCAGGCAGGCGTCGATGACGGCCTCGTCTTAAAAATAAATGCCGAGGGCCGGACTCGAACCGGCACGCTTCTTACGAAGCGAGGGATTTTAAGTCCCTTGCCTTGCAAAATGACCCGTATCTTTTTTATCTGCAACGATTATTTTTGGGATCCCTTGTCTTGTGTCAGAATTATGACGCACCAATGGCCGGCTTCCGCATTGAGATCGACGAAATTTCGAGCTTTAGGGCTTGACATTCTACATTGTGTAGAATATATTCGTCGCGTGAAATTATTATTCCTATCGAAAAAGAAGGGTATAAGCCCCCTGTCGGGCGACCTCGAGCTCCCGCTCATGGAAATTCTTTGGGCGAGAGGATCCATGAAAGGCCGCGATCTATACGAGGAGATCCGCCTTACGAAGAACATCGCTTACACGACTGCCCTGACGGTCTTGCATCGTCTCTCCAAGAAAGGCTTCATAAAGAAAGACAGAAGATCGGGGGTCATTCTCTTTTCGCCCCGCATCTCCAAGGAAACTTATACGAGCGCGATCACCGGGAATCTCGTCCAGCAGGCCTTTGAGATATCGCCGGACTTGGCCGTTTCGGCTTTCGCCGACCACTTTTCCAAAATGTCCGAAGGCGACATGGCCAAGCTCGAAGAGCTCCTCCAAGAGAAAAAAAATGGGCGCAACGGCTAGCGCAAAAACACGGATCGGCCTCATTTCAGCCGCGCTCTCCCTGATGTTCCTATTCGTTCTTTTCCAGCTGGCCAGGCATCCAGAAACCTTGCCTCTTCTTACGGCTCTGCCGAATCCCGATGTCCTCGTCTGCAATATCCGCTGCCTGGGCTTGATGCCGTTTCTCCAGGTTCTTGGAGAAACGGGCCGTGGCCTCATCCTGATCGTCATGTCGTTTTCCCTGCTTTATGCCTCGGCCAGAACGGGTTTGCGGATCGCCCGGACGTGGAATTTCTTGGAACGGATCGATCGGAAAGCCGTTCTCGATAAGGGTGTTCCCCGTCCGTCTTTCCTGGGCAACGCGACCGTTTTCGAGGACCCCCGATCCTTGGCTTTCACAGGCGGGCTCCTGAGGCCGCGGATCTTCCTTTCGACGAAGCTTTTGGAAACGCTGGATGAGGAAGAGCTCCGCGTCGTCGTCCTCCACGAGTCCCATCATCAAAGATCGAAAGACCCTCTGAAAAGCCTGGCTGTTTCGTTCGTATCGGATTTTTTATTCTTCTTCCCCGTCAGCAAATTTCTGAAGAAAGCCTACTTGCTTGAATCGGAGACGACCGCCGACGCGCGATCCGTAGAGCTTCGGGGGGATCTCTTGGCCATCGTCGGATTGCTTTTAAAAACTAGAAAGCTCGACGGCTTGCAGGCCTCTTGGTTCGTCGATCCGACCACGGAAAGGGTCAAACGTCTCCTCGGGGAGCGGACGAGGATCGTCCCGTCTTTCAAGAAAATCGTTTTGGCGACCGTCCTTCTGGCCGTCGCGGCCTTCATCGCCCTGATTCCGCTCAAAAAGAACCTCATTTCGATGTTCATCAGTCATGACCAGACCTGCGTTTTACGCCCGGGTCATAAATGAGGACGATCCCTGGAGGTAACCATGAAAAAATCGGCTCTTCTATGTTTTCTTTTTCTCCTTCCGGCGATCCTTACCGCCCAAGAAAATCCCCTGCGCCTCGATGATCTTCTCAACCGGGCGCTGGAAAAAAATCCCAAGATCAAGTCCGTGGGATTGGAGGCTACGGCTGCTTCCTTCAGGATCCCCCAATTTAAAACCCTGCCTGATCCGATGATCGGACTCACCTTGAAAAATATGGGCTTCCCCGGTTTCACTCTCGGCCAGGAGGTGATGAGCGGAATCGGCTTTTCATTCAGTCAGGCCATCCCCTTTCCCGGCAAGCTCCGGTTGAAGGGGGAAATCGCGGAGAAGGCCTTTGCTAGAAAAGAGGAGGTCCGGAATGCCACCGTCCTGAGCGTCTTCAAAGAGGTTAAAACCCTCTATTTCGAGCTGTATTCCCTGCAAAAATCGCTCATCATTCTCGGAGAACAGAAAGCCCTCCTCCAGAAAGCAGCGGAACTGACCGAGACGAAATACGCCGTCGGCAACGGGGTTCAATCGGATGTCTTAAAAGCCTGGGTGGAGATTTCCAGAATGGACGAAATGATCATCCCGATGGCGGAGATGATCAAGTCGCTCAGCGCCCGGCTCAACTTGCTTCTCGACTCTCCTCCCGACACACCGCTGGGAATGCCCCAAGACCAGAATGTGGACCATCTCCCCGTTTCGCTCGAGGACCTTAAGGCCGCCGCGCAAGAAAACTCTCCCATGCTCAAGGAAGCCTCGCTCATGGTCGAGGAAGGCGGCAAAATGGTCGATCTGGCAAAAAAAGAGCTCTCCCCCAATTTCGTGATTGGGGGCGGCTGGGAATATAAAGGAAGGCTTCCAAGCATGTATGAAATCATGATCGGGGTCGAGGTCCCGCTCTATAAGAAGACAAAACAATCCAAGATGCTCGAAGAATCGCTGGCGCTCCATCAGAGTTCGAAGAGCGGATTGGCATCCGCCAAGAACGACGTCGCGTCCATGGTCACCGAGGAATATCTCAAGGCCAAGTCGGCCGAAACCCTGATTCGGCTGTACAAGGAAAAGATCATTCCCCAGGCATCGCTCACTGTGGAATCATCCCTGGCCAATTATCAGGTGAACAAGACCGATTTTTTAGCTCTCCTGGCCGATATCAATACGCATTTCTCTTACCAGCTGGCCTACTATAAGGAACTCGCCGGGCTCTGGAGCTCGATCGCCGCGTTGGAGGAATATTCCGCCAAAGAAATCGTGAAATGGGGAGGACCTCATGAAAATAAAAATTAAAATCGCGATCCTTTTCGTGACAGCGCTCGCCGTCATTCTGTCGGCGAGCTGCAAAAAAAGCGGAGGGACGGCCGCCGCGGCCGGGCCCGAAAAGAAGGTCATGTATCGCTCCACCATGATGCCCAACGAGGTGTCCGATAAACCGGGGAAGGATTCCATGGGCATGGATATGGTCCCGTTCGAAGTTGTAGAATCCAAACAAGCCCTCCCCGCGTCTGGAAAAACCGAGGAACAATCCGCCCCGAAGAAAAAGATCCGATACCGTTCAACGATGAATCCCGGTGAGATCTCGGACAAGCCGGGGAAAGACTCCATGGGGATGGACATGGTCCCGTTTGAAGTCGAGGAGAGCGGAGCCGTCATCGAAGTCGGGGGGCGGATTCAGGTCAAAATCAGTCCGGAGAGGCAGCAGCTCATTGGGATCAAGACGGCGCCCGTGCGGTCCCAGCCCATCCGTAAGCTCATCAAGGCCGTCGGCCGGGTGGATTATGCCGAACCGAACCTATCGATTGTCAACCTCAAATTCGACGGCTGGGTGGAAAAACTCTTCGTGAATTCGACGGGCCAAGTCGTCCGGAAGGGCGAGCCCCTTTTCGACATCTACAGCCCGGAACTTGTCGCCGCGGAGCAGGAGTACCTCATCGCCCTTAAAACCGGCGCGGCGTTTAGCGACGCGTCGTCGATCCTTAAGTCGGCTCGCGAGAAATTGAGGCTGTGGAATATCCCGGACAGGGAGGTCGAAGAGCTCGGGCGCACCGGGCAAACCAAGAAAACTGTTACGATCTATTCTCCCGGATCGGGAATCGTGATCGAGAAGAGCGTCCTCCAAGGACAGAAGATCATGTCCGGAGAGAACCTTTTCAAGATCGCCGACCTCTCCAGAGTCTGGATCCTCGGAGAAATCTACGAGTACGAGCTGCCCTTCATTAAAACGGGGCAGGAAGCGAAAATCTCACTCTCCTATTATCCCGGGGAATCTTTCACCGGAAGGATCACCTACATCTACCCTTATCTCAAGCCCGAGACGCGAACGAACCAGGTTCGGATCGAAGCCGACAATCCCGGCCTCAAGCTCAAGCCCGAAATGTTCGCCGGCCTCGAGATCCATGTCGATTACGGGACCAAGTTGACCGTCCCTTCCGACGCCGTCCTCGACGCCGGCGACATCAAGATCGTCTTTGTGGCTAAAGGCGATGGATATTTTGAGCCCCGTGAGGTCAAGCTCGGCGTCAAGGGCCAGGATCTCTACGAGGTCCTCGGCGGAGTGAGCGACGGCGAGAATGTCGTCACGTCCGCCACCTTCCTCATCGACTCGGAGTCGAGCCTCAAGGCCGCCCTCAGCCGGATGATCAAGGCCTCCCCGGGAGAACGCAAACATGATTGAAAAAATCATAGAGTTCTCGGCGAAGAATAAATATATCGTCATCATCTTCGCCGCCGCGGCCATCGCCGGCGCGGTTTACGCCATCCGGAACATTCCGCTGGACGCCATCCCCGACCTTTCGGATACTCAGGTCATCATCTATTCGAGATGGGACCGGAGCCCCGATGTCATCGAGGACCAGGTGACGTATCCGATCGTCACAGCCATGCTCGGAGCGCCCAAGGTCAAAGCCATCCGCGGTTTCTCCGACTTCGGATTCTCTTATGTCTATGTCATCTTCCAGGACGGGACGGACATCTACTGGGCCCGCAGCCGCACCCTGGAATACTTGAGCAAAATCACGCCCAGGCTCCCTCAGGGGGTCCAGACCGAAATGGGGCCCGATGCGACGGGCGTGGGTTGGGTCTATCAGTACGCCCTCGTCGACAAGTCGGGGAAGAACGACTTGGCCCAACTCCGCAGCTTCCAGGACTGGTACATGCGCTACTGGCTCCAGGGCGTCCCCGGTGTCGCGGAGGTCGCCTCGATCGGAGGCTTCCAGAAACAGTATCAGGTCAATGTCAACCCCACTGCCCTGCAGGCCTATAACATCCCCCTGATGAAGGTCATCGAGGCCGTCCGTGACGGGAACAACGACGTCGGAGGCCGGCTGGTCGAGTTCTCGGGGAAGGAGTACATGGTCCGGGGCCGCGGCTACGCCAAGTCGATCAAGGATATCGAAAACATCGTTGTCAAGAACGATATGTCCGGGACTCCGGTCCTCATCAAGAACATCGCCCAGGTCGTCCTGGGTCCGGAAATCCGCCGCGGAGTCGCGGATCTCGACGGCGAGGGGGACACCGTCGGCGGCATCGTCGTCATGCGTTCCGGAGAGAACGCCCTGAACGTCATCAACCGGGTCAAGGACAAGCTCAAAGAGATCCAACCCTCCCTGCCCGCTGGAGTCGAAGTTGTTACGACCTACGACCGGTCCGAGCTGATCAAGCGATCGATCGAAACCCTCAGAAGCCAGCTCATCGAGGAGATGATCATCGTCAGCATCGTCATCCTGCTCTTCCTCTGGCACTTCCCCTCGGCCATCATCCCCATCGTCACCATCCCGATTTCGGTCATCCTGGCGTTCATCCCCCTATACGGCATGAAGCTGACTTCCAACATCATGTCCCTTTCCGGGATCGCCATATCCATAGGGGTTCTGGTCGACGGGGCCATCGTCGAAGTGGAGAACGCATACAAGAAGCTGCAGCTCTGGCAGGACGGTGGCCGAAAGGGCGATTACCACGTTGTCCGCCTGAACGCTCTCAAGGAAGTCGGACCGTCGGTCTTTTTCTCCCTTCTCGTCATCGCCGTCGCGTTCCTGCCCGTGTTCACCCTCGTGGACCAGGAAGGGCGGCTGTTCAAGCCTCTGGCCTACAGCAAGAACCTGGCCATGGCCATCGCCGCCATCTTGGCCATCACTCTCGACCCCGCCATGCGGATGCTGTTCACCAGAATGGACTACAAGCATTTCCGCCCGAAGTGGCTGTCGGGGATCGTGAACACGATCACGGTCGGCCGCTATTACGCCGAAGAAAAGCATCCGGTCAGCAAGATCCTCTTCCGGATTTATGAACCGGTCTGCGAGTTCGTTCTCAAGTATCGCAAAGCCACGATTGCCGGCGCTCTGATCCTGATGGCCGTGACGGTCCCCGTCTTTTTCAAGCTGGGTTCGGAGTTCATGCCCCCTCTCAACGAAGGGACGATCCTCTACATGCCGACGACACTTCCCGGGATCTCGGTGACCGAAACCCAGAATCTCCTCCAGACAATGGACAAGGTCCTCAAGGACACGCCCGAGGTCAAAAGCGTCTTCGGCAAAGCGGGGCGGGCCGAAACCTCGACCGACCCCGCCCCGTTCAGCATGATGGAGACAACGGTCGTTCTGAAACCGGAAAGCGAGTGGCGGCCGGTGAAGCGCTGGTATTCCTGGCTCCCCCGCTGGATGCAAGGACCGTTCCGGCATATCTGGCGCGACCGGATTACCTGGGAACAGCTGGTCAATGAGCTGGACCAGAAGATGCAATTCCCCGGCGTCTCCAACGCCTGGACGATGCCCATCAAGGCCAGGATCGATATGCTGACGACGGGCGTGCGCACGCCCATCGGCATCAAGGTCTATGGCGCGGACCTGAAAGAGATCGAAAGGATCGGGACGAGCCTCGAGACGATCCTGAGAGACGTCAAGGGAACGAGAAGCATCTTCGCCGAACGGGTGACGGGAGGCTATTTCGTCGACTTCGACATCCGCCGCGAGGATATCGCCCGATACGGGCTGACCATCAAGGAAGTCGAGATGATCATCATGTCGGCGATCGGCGGGGAACCCGTGACGACGACCGTGGAGGGTCGCGAACGATACACGGTGAACGTCCGGTACGCCCGGGAGTTTCGAGACGACCTGGACAAACTCCGCCGCGTGCTCGTCCCGACCATGTCCGGCGCCCAGATTCCGCTGGAGCAGCTGGCCGATATCCACCTGTCGCTCGGACCGTCCATGCTCCGGGACGAAAACGCCATGCTCGCCGGATATGTTTACGTCGATATCACCGGCCGCGATATCGGTGGCTATGTGTCCGAAGCCAAGAAGATCGTCGGGGAAAAGCTGATCTTGCCGACGGGCTATTCCCTGCAATGGAGCGGGCAATACGAAAACATGATGCGGGTGAAAGAGCGGCTCAAGGTCGTCATCCCCTTGACCATCTTCATCATCTTCGTCCTTCTCTACATGAACACCAAATCCCCGGTCAAAGCGGGAATCGTCATGCTCGCCGTGCCGTTCTCGTTGATCGGGGCCGTCTGGTTCCTTTATATTCTGAAGTTCAATGTGTCCATCGCCGTCTGGGTCGGCATGATCGCTCTCATGGGATTGGACGCGGAGACGGGGGTCTTCATGCTCCTGTTCCTGGACCTATCCTACTACGACATGGTCCGGCAGGGGCGCATGAAAACGTTCCAAGACCTTAAGGAGGCGATCATCCACGGGGCCGTGAAACGGATCCGGCCAAAGCTGATGACCGTCACGGCGATGTTCATGGGCCTTATTCCTATCCTGTGGTCCCTGGGCACGGGCTCGGACATGATGAAGCGCATTGCCGCCCCGATGATCGGCGGCGTTTTTACGAGCTTCATCTTGGAACTGTTGGTCTACCCGCCGATCTACGCCATCTGGAAATGGGGCTAGGAGATGAAGCACGGGACCGTGGATCCCAGCCAATTGCCGGTCCCTCACTTGCGAGGGCATTGAAATGAAGATGGATCATAGCCATCATCCTGAGAAAAGCACGTCCATGGGTCGCGAACATGGTGCAATGCCCAGGGGCATGGGGCATGGAACCGGGCCTGCCGATCATCATGCCCACATGGTTGCCAACTTCAAAAAAAGATTCTGGATCTCGCTCGTCACCACCCTCCCCATCCTCGGCCTTTCACCGGTGATCCAGGGATTCCTGGGTTTCAAGGGAACGCTCAGGTTCACGGGGGACGGCTATATCCTCTTTGTTCTTTCGTCCTTCGTGTTCTTCTACGGCGGATATCCGTTCCTGAAGGGGATCGTGGCCGAACTCAAAGTCCTGAGGCCTGGCATGATGACGCTCATCGCCCTGGCCATTACGACGGCTTTCGTTTACAGCAGCGCCGTCGTCCTCGGACTTGAAGGGGAAGTTTTTTTCTGGGAGCTGGCGACCCTGATCGATATCATGCTCCTCGGCCATTGGATCGAAATGAAATCCGTCATGGGGGCTTCAAGAGCCCTCGAGGAGCTGGCACGACTCATGCCGTCCGAGGCCCATAAACTTCAGTCGGATGGGACTGTGACGGATGTTCCCTTGGAGGAACTCAAGGTGGCGGACAAAATTCTCATCAAACCAGGAGAAAAAATTCCCGCCGACGGAGAAGTGATTGAGGGCGAATCATCCGCCGATGAAGCGATGCTCACGGGGGAGTCCAAGCCAGTGGCTAAAAAAGCGGGCGGCAAGGTCATTGGAGGTTCTATCAACGGTGAGGGCTCCCTGACGGTGGAGGTCCAAAAAACAGGGCGAGACTCGTATCTTTCCCAAGTGATAAACCTCGTCAAACAGGCCCAGGAGAGCAAATCGCGGACCCAGGACCTGTCAAACCGCGCCGCGCTGTGGCTGACCCTGATCGCTCTTGGAGCTGGTTCCCTGACGCTTTTCCTTTGGCTTGTCGTCGCGGGAAAGGATTTTGCCTTCAGCCTTGAAAGAATGGTCACGGTCATGGTCATCGCCTGCCCGCATGCTTTGGGACTGGCCGTGCCCTTGGTCGTGGCCATCTCCACCGCACTTTCGGCCAAGAACGGCCTTCTCATAAGAAACCGGGCCGCTTTCGAGAGAGCGAGGAAAATCCAGGCCATTATTTTCGACAAAACGGGAACGCTCACGGAAGGACGATTCGGCGTGACGGACACTTTGGTTTTTGAAAACGGAGGTGATGAACGAGAGCTTCTTCAATTGGCGGCGTCGGTTGAAGCCCATTCGGAACACCCCATCGCCAAAGGCATCGTCGCCTCTGGATCCGGCCCGATTTTCCCGGTCAAGGAATTCAAGGCCATCCCTGGCCGGGGCGCCGAGGGACGCATCAACGGCAGGGAGGTCAAGGTGGTGAGCCCAGGATATTTAAGAGAGCTGAAGATGGAAATAAAAGACGCCCGAATCGAACAGCTCTCCTCTCAAGGCAAGACCGTTGTCTTCGTCCTCGTCGACGGGAAGCTCGCTGGAGCCTTGGCCTTGACCGATATCATCAGGCCGGAATCAAGGAAAGCCATAAGCCTGCTCAAGAAGATGGGAATCCAGTGTATGATGCTGACCGGAGACAACCGTCTCGTGGCGAAATGGGTGGCTGGTGAACTGGGGCTTGACGACTATTTTGCCGAAATACTTCCGCAGGAAAAATCCGAAAAAGTGAAAGAGGTGCAATCCCGAGGGCTCGTCGTCGCCATGACGGGGGATGGGATCAATGACGCGCCGGCTCTTGCCCAGGCTGATGTCGGCATCGCCATTGGCGCCGGCACCGATGTTGCCATAGAGTCCGCCGATATTATCCTCGTCAAGAGCAACCCTCTCGACGCCGTGGCCATTTTGGGCCTGGCCCGGGCCACGTACAAAAAAATGGCTCAGAATCTCGCTTGGGCCACGGGCTACAACGCTTTCGCCATCCCGCTCGCGGCGGGAGTGCTCTATAAATACGGGATCATTCTCAGCCCCGCGATAGGGGCCGTCCTCATGTCCTTGAGTACGGTGATTGTCGCGGTCAACGCTCGTTTTCTAAAAGTTAAACAGAATTGAGAGATCCTTCCCCGTGCAAAGACTTGACATGATCCTCGCCGTATTTCAATAGCCTCTTTCAAATAAACTGGGTAAATCGAAGATTGCCAAGAAAGAAATACGGCTATTCCTCTAAGGAGTAGGCTTCGTCAAGAATATGAGTCCGCATTCAATGAGGCTGAAGCGGCAAACCTCTCAGATGCGTCATGTTGAATGCCGAGGGCCGGACTCGAACCGGCACGCTTCTTACGAAGCGAGGGATTTTAAGTCCCTTGCGTCTGCCACTTCCGCCACCCCGGCGTCTTTTGTTTTCAATGATTTACGAGAGCCTTTTCCAGAATTTCTGTTCCGGTGTGAATAATTTGTGAATATTCGAGGCTGGTTTTCGTCGCTCAACGCTAGATCGGACAAGGGCTCGACCGCCCTTCTTCTCAGGTCATCACTGCTATGAGCATACCGGGAAGTCATCCTTATATCCGAATGGCCTAGAATATCGCGAATCGATACCAAATCTGCCCCAAAATGCAGAGAATAGGTAGCAAAAGTATGTCTCAGGTCGTGAAAACGGCACGCGAAAATGTCGGCTCTCCTTAATGCGTTCTCCCAAGCGGTTCTAATTGATTTGATCGGCTTCCCGTCCTTCATGAAAACACGCTCGCTATCCTCTTTTTTAGCATTTTGAAGAGTTTGCGTCAACCAACTGTTCATCGGAACTTTGCGCATTTTACCACTCTTAGAATGCTCGACTTGAATGAAGCCCGCTTTAAAATTAACCTGGCTCCATTTGAGCGTGAGTATCTCCCCCAATCTCATTCCCGTATTGAGGGCCGTAATGATTATAGGCTTGAGATCTTCATTCGACTCAGACAGAAGCTTTTGGATCTCCTCTGGAGTCAGGATCCGCTCCTTCGTTTCTTCCTTGAGGAACTTCACCTCTTTAACTGGATTGAAATCTGCATATCTCCACTTAATTGCCAGGGAAAAAAGATGCTTCAATAGAGCAAGCTCTCTGTTTACAGAGGCGTTCGAAGGCCGCTTTTCTATTTTTCTTTTTTTCGAAATTCTAACCGTATTCTTTCTTTTTTGTTTGTAACTCTCGATAAGAAACGGTGTGATCTGGTTTAGCTTATGTTCTCCAAAGAAGGCTACTAGATTTTTCAGTGAAACGGCATCCCGAATCCAACTGACTTTGTTAGTCTTCGACCAAACAAGATATTTCTTGCTCATTTCTTCAAATTCCATCTTCTCTTCGTTAGGAAGCCTGAATCGTTTTCTAATGACATCGGCCTGCCTGGTTTTAAGAACCTTTTCCGCGGTCGCTCGGTCAAGAGAAACAGCTTCCCGGAAGAGCGCCCCGTCGCTGTAATAGGCAATCCAGTATTTGTTTTTTCGTTTGTAAACGCTTCCTGAGCCGTAGGGTCGCCTCTTCCTATCCAGCTGAATCCTCGCTTTTTCTCGGAGAACCGGACTTTAAAGCTTTGACGAACTCATCAAAGCTTTCGTTTTTCCGGTTTTTGAGCGCCTTTTTGGCGGGAAGAGGATCTTTTTTGCGCTCTAATTGATTCTCGACCCAATTGTCGAGGTCTTTTTTCCTGACTCGAACGAGTCCTTTTTTCCCTGAGCCTAATTTTATAACAGGCAACGTCCTATTAGCAACCCATTTTTTGACCGTGGAGCGCGAGAGCCCGAGACTTGACGACACCTCCTCGACCGTCAGGAGATCGTCGGCGGCGAAGCTTACGTTTTTGTTTATGTTTTTGGGGACATCTCTCCTCTCTCTCTTCTTTTTCTCCTCTTCTCTACTATCTTCCTTCTCTTCTTTTTCTGCCTTTTCTTCACTAACCGCGCGAAGCCCAGCGGGCTGAGCGCCAATATTATTTTTAATATTTCGCGCTCTTTCATTAAACTCTGATAATGTTTTGAACTTAACCTTTTCTATAACCTCTGGTCCGAGATCTTCCTCGACCTTCTTTCTTTTTTTCTCTATTTGCTCTTCTCTTTCGCAGCAAACCCAAACCTCATCATATCCTACGAACAAGTCTTTGCTTACGTTAAAGGATTCGTTATTTCCTATCTCAATCTCTACTGCTACCTTCTTGTCCGGAAATATTAATTCCACGTCCACTGCCTTGCCGAGCGAATCGTTTTCGATGCTCGCAACGGCTTCACCAGTCTTTTCATAATGATTATTTATTGTCTGTGCCCAAAATTGGTGGGTGAAGCCCCCTTTTCCCGCCAAAATATTCGCTCTCATTCCTAAAGCTTCTGCAATCGCTCTTCCGTTCTCTGTTATTTCTTCTAATGTTATTACCCCTCCCTTCTTTCCTGTATTTATTTGAATTTGCTCCAAAATTCCCTTTTTTATTAGCTTCTTCCTTAAACTATGTCCTTTCCATCCTGATATCCCTAATTTCTTGTCTCTCTCTGTCACTGGAAGAAAGGGCTCTCTCATTATGGATTCCAGATAATCCATCTCCTCTTTAAGCAACTGAACGCCTGGCTCTTTAATGGCCACGTCTTTCGGTTTTTCCGTTTTAGCTTCCTTGGATTCTAAAACTATCTCCTCTTCTTCGGACGGCACGTATCGAAGCTCTTTTATTTTTTCCCTCATGAATTCCTGAATTTTTCCTTTGTCGGCTTTCTCAAACGAAAGCTCTGGAATTTGGATCAGGAACGGCTTCTTCCATCCGAGATAATGCACGATCGTAACTCGCTTCGGGAGCTCTGATATGAACTCCCTTTGCTCTTGCTCAAGCGCCGTGGCATCCGAGATGGTTTTTATGTCCCCGCCGTATGATAGCCTCTGCACCAAGCGCGTGCCCAAATTGCCCATCCACGAGGCCGG
>JALHTW010000073.1 GCA_022866045.1 Candidatus Aminicenantota bacterium
TGTCTGGTCATTCTAGCTTTGCCAATAATTCGGGGTCAGACCGAGGTCTGACCCTATTTTTATTAGACGGGTTTTATCCCACCCGGAAAATAGCTTTCGAGGGCCTTAAGGTACAAGGAAAAGGCCGTTTTGCCTTTTTCCATAATCGAACACGTCGTCAGCGGTTTCTTGCCCCGGAAGGATTTTTTCATCCGGATATAGCCGGCCTCTTCGAGCTTGGCCAGGTGCGTGCTCAAATTGCCGTCCGTTGTCTCCGTCTCTTTCTTCAAATAATTGAAATCGGCCTCCTTGACTGCAATCAGGACGGACAGCACGGCCAGCCGGACCTGGGAGTGGATGACCGGGTCCAGAGGCTCGAATCTGTCGGGCGTCATTTTGAAGCCTGCTCTTTTCTAAATTTGGAGCGAAGGATGAAAACCGGAACCAGATAGCCGACGATGAAGAGGAGCGTGAAAAAGAGGGCCTGGCCGAGGTCGCGGAAAAACGACATGCCCACGGCTCCGGCCCACCAGAGGAGGCCGAACCATCTCAGAATGGGCCACTCATAAATACCGCCCATTACGAAAAACAGGATGCCCATGATGACGGCGATGAGGATAGAGATCGCTTCATAAGAATACGCGCCCAGCCAGGGTAAGAAGAGTCCCACCAGCAGGAATCCGGCGCCACAGGCAAAATAAAGATGACGGGCTGCCGTTTGGACATAGGTCTTGCCCGGCTGTGTGCGCTCCTTGCGGATTCCGTATATAGCGCTGTACACCCAGCCGACGCCGGCCACGATGACCCAGGTCAGCCACTCCCAATCGTACTTCTTAAAATACGCCAGGACGTAATTCCCGATCAGGGCCAGGGTAATCAAGACGCCCCAAACGATGAAGAGCGTGCCGGATTCGGCCGCAGCTTTCTTTGTTTTTTCCAGCATACTTTTAATGAGCTGGATTTCCTCTCGGGCTTGTTGCTCGTCCATGTTGCCTCCTAATTAAATCAAAGTACTTTGTATTTCAAAGTAAATATAAATTATCTATTTCTGGTTGTCAAGACCTTTTTCAAAATATTTTTAAGATCAGGCAGGGAGGCGCGATTTTTTGGGGCGATAAAAGACGAGCAGCAACCCCATAACGATGAGGACATACGCGCCTGCCGCATAGGAAGAAATGGGGCTGGGCCTATGAGAAACGATAAACAGGCTCCCCTCTCCCGGCGGGGGGAGAGGAACAGGGTCCCAGGGCAGGCCGTATCGCTCGGCCAGCCCCTTGACGTAGAGAAGATGGATAACGGGAATTTTACGCAAAGTCATTTCGTGGATGACGCCGCGCCGCTCCGGAGCGGGAATTTCGACCCTTTCGGTGAGGCCGGGCTTCAATTCGAGCACGCTTGAATCCGTGCCCATGTTGGCCCAACTCCCGCCGATGTTGATGAACGCTTTAATCCGGGCCGGCGCGGCGCTCTCTTCATAGAGGCGCATCCGTTTTTGAACATTCGCCGGGAGGTCAGGCTCCTGAAGAAAATAAATACCGCTGGCTTTGATCTTCTGGGTGAGGAGAGTCCGGCCTTCCTCGGACATGTCCGAGCCGTTGTCGATCTCTCCGCCCACAGCAAGGGCGATCGGCCGAACATCGAGCACGCCACGTTCGCGAAGGCACTGGAGCATCTCGAGTATGGTGAATTCGGGATCGTTGGCGCCCCAGTTCGACGCGCCCAACGAGCAGATCATCACGGGCTTCGCCTCGAGGGCCGCGACCGCGCACAACGAGGCTATGGCCAGCGCCGGGAACGAGCTCGAAGCGCCGACCGCCACCGCGTCGCCGCGCTTTACTCCGGCCTGCTTTAAAAGCAGTGTCACAAGCCCGGCGAAATTCGGGTTCGTGGTCGTCCGTTTGGCCTCCAAATGCCCGAGAGATGTCGTGATCGGCGATGAATCCCTTCCGATCAGGCCCGTTCGATTGATATCTATCCCGGGATCGATGACGATATTTTTGCTGAGAACACAGCCGGGCAAGGCCTGAATCGCCCGGGCCATGATTTCCGCAGCCCTGACCATGTCCCGATCTTTGGCAGTCCCGGTGCCGGTAGGGATAAATTTGTAAAGGTAAAAGAAGGCGAGGCTTATCAAGGCCAGGAGAACAATAAATTTATCTTTTTTCATTTTCACAGCAGCGCGATGAGCTTCGCGACGAAATACGCGAGCACAGAAACCGTGGCCAGCGAGGCCAGAGTCGGGAGAGCCTTTTGCCGGGCAAGATTATTGGCCAGCAGGCCGGGAATGATCCAGCCGATGACCCGGAGGTCGAAGGGGACCGCGAAAAGACGGGGCCAAAGCATGAACCAGAGCTGGCCGAAGAGCGCGCCAAAGAGAAGCAAAAGGACAAACCGCCGCCGGCCGAAGATAAGAAAATAGCGGCTGAGAAATCTATATCCGGCAAGGCTGAGAAAAGCGGCCAGAACCGTAGCCGCCACACGCAAAGGCTGGTCCAGATAGAGGGCCATGAGGGCCGGAACGATGATCCCGCCGGGCAGAATGCCGGTGAGCTCGGTATAGAGAAGAGCGATGACGATTCCGATCAGGATGGTCGTCACCATAAGCTCACTCCGATCCGGGCCCAATGATTCACGAGCTCGCCGCCCAGCCCGGCCATATTGCCCATGCCGATGATGACCGCGCCGTCGATCCCGCGGTCGAATATTTCGTCCATGATCTTTTGGGGGCAGCGCTCGGCTGAAGCAGAAATCTTGGTTTTTGCCAAAGGCCCGGATAATTTTTTCCGTCCAAGGGCCCGGGCATGGTCGCCGATAAAGACCAGATGTTCGAAGGCGTCAAAAAATCCTGCCTTGAGAGCTTCGAGCCACTGCCGGGTCCTGTCGCCCCGGTCCTCCCGGAGGTTCAAGAGCGCAATCATTCTTGAGGGAAGCTGGGGAAACCTCTCCCTCAAAAGCGAAAGAACCTTTTGCGTGGATTCCGGTTCATTCGCGGCGAACGCGCTGGCCAGATACCACCCGGCGGCCTCCCCTTCGGACATCGTTGTCCAGACCTTCAGGCCGCCGAAATCAGGTTGGGCTTTGGCCATGCCGCGGAAGGCCATATCTTTCGAAATGCCGAAAAATCCGGCCACGGCCAAGGTCAAGCGCACATTCTCTTCGAATTCCTGACCGCCGATCTTCCGGCCTGCGCTTCGGGCGACTTCAATGATCCGTGTTTCCTTTTTATCGGCGGCCGCCTGGAAGACGGGATAGAGTTCTTCCTCCATCACCAAAAGCGTTCCCCGGGAAGGGATGGCTTCGGCGAGCGATGCCGCGATCTCCGGTTTTGTCCCTCCCATATCGTCCACATGGTCCAAGCGGACATTCGTCATGACCAGAACTTGGGGCCTGAGCAGCTTCTCCGATTCGACCCTCGAGTTCTCAGGCCGGATGCTCATCATCTCGACGACGAGAGCATCGGCATGAACCTCGCAGGCAGCGCTCAGGACCTGCTTCTGCTCCAGAATCGTCGGTTTCCCGGTGCGCTTGATCTCTTTCTCGGTCTTATCCGGAAAGATCAGGACCGGTTTTGATCCCGTCGTCTTCGCCAGCACTCGATACCCGGCTTCGGCCAGCACAGAGGCGATGAGCCGGGTCACCGTCGATTTCCCCCTCGTCCCGTTGACGCAGATGCGAAGGGGGATCTTTTTCAGCCTCTTTTGAAGAGCGACGCGCTCAAGAAAAAG
Organism: Candidatus Aminicenantota bacterium; assembly: GCA_022866045.1. Taxonomy (GTDB): domain Bacteria; phylum Acidobacteriota; class Aminicenantia; order Aminicenantales; family UBA4085; genus JALHTW01. The sequence goes on from JALHTW010000073.1 coordinate 3,705, forward strand.
ATAAAGGAGAAAAAAAGCTAGGCAGAGTGCAGGAATGAGAAGCGCTTTAAAAGGTGAGATCGTCACGTCGCTTTATTCCCTGCGAACTGTCGGGGAGATAAGGCAAGGATATGTCCCTGCCCTTCACCCAATTCGCTCCTCGCAACGACTTAATCCCTCCGCCACCCCGTTAGAAAGGGGGCGGAGCGGGATGAGTCTAATGCGGATTAAAACATCATAACCGTAACGCGAGCCTGGGCCGCTGAATCGGTTTTGACCCGATTCAGCACAGACATGAACGAGCCCGAGAAGAGCTGAGTGAGGTCCGCGTTTTCGTACTTGGCCTTGAACATTTCTCCGAGGAGTTTGTAATACTGATTCTTGGCCGCCTGGCCGTCGAAGACGGCCTTTTTCGGCTGGACCTGGGAAACAGCCGGAGACAAGAATAGACAAAAGGCCAACAAGGATCCAATCAAGATTCTGGGTTTCATCCCGACCTCCTCGAAAAAAAGTCAATCTTTATTATATTGAAATGCCGAAAAATGGAAAGAAGCATGAGATTCAAGGAA
>JALHTW010000074.1 GCA_022866045.1 Candidatus Aminicenantota bacterium
CGATTCCTTCCGGTGCGACGGTTATCGATTTATCTCAGCTGACGGTTCTGCCCGGTCTCGTTGACGCGCACACGCACATGGCGATAACTTATAAGGAAGAGCCGGAGAACAATTATTATTATCTCACCTACATCATGGACTCGACGGCGCTGCGCGCCATTCAGGCTGCGTCCAACGGCATGCAACTGCTCAACTCGGGTTTCACCGTAGTCCGGGACGTGGGAAACAACGCGCTCTACGCGGATGCAGCGCTCCGGCAGGCCATTGAGCAGGGTTGGCTGCCGGGACCTACGGTGATCCCGTCGGGGCCGATGATCGGCAGCACCGGGGGGCAGTTCTGGCCAACGCCGGAAATGTACAAGTACCACAACATCATGTTCCCTGAATACATCGACGCCAACAGCCCGGATGAGATCGTGCGCGCAGTCCGGGAGAACATGCTGTTCGGCGCCCGGACGATCAAACTGTGCATCGACTGCAAGCCCTGGGGTTACTCTGTTGACGACATCAAGCTGGCTATCCGCGAGGCAGCCACGGGCGGATGCAAGGTCGAGGGGCATGTCCAGACTGCTGACGGCGCGCAGCGGGCTATCGACGCTGGAGTCTATATCATCGCCCACAACAATGCGCTCACGCCGGAACACCACCGCCAGATGGCCGAGAAGGGGATTTTCCTGGCAGGCACTGACACCCCCTTCACGCCCTATCGAGGCAGTGAGGCTGCGTTCAAACGGACGGTCGCAAATTTGCGCGATGCCTGGGAACAAAAGGTGCTCCTCACCTTTTCAACCGATTTCGATTACTGGAACGAACGGATGAAGGATCCGAAGACTGGCGAGTGGCTGACCCGCGGAGAGCTGACCATCAACTTTCTCGAAACCTGGAAGGCCGCCGGCATCCCTCAGGCCGACATTCTGCGCGCGATGACGATCAACGGCTACAAGGCCGCGGACATCATCAGCCAGCGCGGTCCGATCAAGCCTGGATTTTTCGCCGACATCATTGCGGTTCCCGGCAATCCCCTCGGCGACATCGACGCGTTGCGCAACGTGCAGTTTGTGATGAAGAACGGAATGGTGTTCAAGAAAGACGGGGTGATGACACCGGAAAAGTTCTTTCATCCCGGCCCGGTTAAAACACCGAACGGAAGATGGAGCCGGTAGTATAGCTGAAGCTGCAATGAGAGGTCAGGCAGACTTATAAACAGATGATGTAGAAAACTCGCCGGCCGCTATTTCTTCGCTTCGGTTTTGTTCCAGTCCGGAGGCTCAACGCCAAGCAGGTTGTGGACGAAAAAGTCGTTCCGCTTCCGGTCGCCGTACTCCGGAACCTCGCTGGACCTGCCGGCACCGTGGCTGCCGCCCGGAATGACCAGCAGGTCGAAGGTCTTATTTGCCTTGATCAGGGCGTTGACGACCTGCATCGTCGACGCTGGGTCCACGTTCGTATCGAGCTCGCCGACGATCAAAAAGAGCTTCCCCTGCAACCGCCAGGCATTGTCGACGTTCGACGAGGCGGCATATTCCGGACCAATCGGCCAGCCCATCCACTGCTCATTCCAGGAGATCTTGTCCATTCGGTTGTCGTGGCAGCCGGCGAATGACACCGCCACCTTGTAGAACTCCGGGTGGAAGAGCAATGCGGCCGTCGAGTTCTGCCCCCCAGCCGACCCGCCATAGATGCCCACCCGGCTAATATCATAAGAGGGGTATTTCGCGGCGATTGCCTTGTGCCAGAGGATGCGATCGGGGAACCCGGCGTCGCCAATGTTCTTCCAGCAGACATCATGAAAGGCTTTGGACCGGTTGTTTGTCCCCATTCCGTCGCACTGAGCGACGATAAACCCCAGCTCGGCCAGGGACTGCATCGCGCTATAGGCGCTGAACGTCTTAGGAACGAACGACCCATGGGGCCCGGCGTAAATATATTCTATGACCGGATATTTTTTCTTGGGGTTGAAAGTCATCGGACGTAAGATGACGCCCCAAATATCGGTCTGGCCGTCGCGTCCCTTGGCCACGAAGACCTCGGGAGCGTGCCATCCGGCCTTGACCAGCTCTTGGATGTCTGTTTTCTCGACCTGCATCAAGATCTTCTTATCCGATGTCAGGCGGAGCTCCATCACCGGCGGGAGATCCACCCGCGACCAGGTATCGACGTAATAGGCCATGTCCGGAGAGAACGAGACTAAGTGACTGCCGTCGCCCTCGGTGAATACGGTCAGGCCGGAGCCGTCGAAGTTGATCCGGCAATAATGGATAAAATACGGGTCTTGGCCCGGTTTCATCCCGCTCGCCCGGAACCAGACCTGACGCGCCGCCTCGTCCACTTTGTCAACGCCGCGCACCCTCCAGCTGCCTTTCGTAATCTGATTTTTGACGGTTCCTGTTGGGCCGTCATAGAGGTAGAGATGATTCCAGCCGTCCCGCTCCGAGGTCCAGATGATCTCCTTCCCGTCCTGCACGTCGAAGCGATATTTATTGGAGTAATAGCAAAAGAACGTTTTGCTTTCCTCGTTGACCATTGCGCGCGCCTTTCCGGTCGCGGCATCGACTTCGATGATGCGATAGACTTGGTGACCGCGCTGGTTGTATTCAAAGGTAAAGGCGCGGCTGTCCTTCCACCAGACGGCGTCAGGCATGGAGTATTCGTTGGGACCGAGGCCTGGAGTGTAATAGGGATTGGGGAACAGAGAGTCATCGATAATGATTTGCTTCTTGGCCTCCACCTGAAAAAGAACGGGCTGGCAGCTGTCGAGCACGTCCCCGGGCTTTTCGTATTCATACGTAGAATATTTCGGCTGGAGTTGGTCGGCTGGAGAAGATTCAACGTACTGAATCTTGCGGTGATACCCAGGCCGGATCCGGTAAGCGGCCAGCTTTTTCGAATCCGGAGACCATCTGAGGGACTGCAGTTCGTAATGATCGCCCTCGGTACCCTCCCAGCTCAAGGGAAACTCCTCTTTCTTATCCTTCGTCCGCAGCCAGACATTATGATTTTTGATGAAGCCTTCCCATTTTCCATCCGGCGAGACTCTCGGCTCCTGGGAGGGAGCAGGAGGCCGTCCAGGTCCACCCCCGAAACCGAACCGGCCGCGTCGTTCAGCTGGGCCGATCCTTGTGCAGGCATAAGTCGAAAGATCGACCCTCCATCTTGAGGCGCCGACATCGACCGCGACGGCTTTTTCATTATCGACAAAGTCTATCGCCTGGAACGGAAACTTCTGGCCTTCGAACTTCTCCCCCGTAGCGGCGATGAGCGAAGCCGCGAGCTTGGCATGGTCGAAAGCCGGTTTCTTGGTCAGCGTCGCGGCATCGACGACATCGAACTCGAAGCCCGCCTTGACTGTCTTCCTGTACCAAAAGCGGCTGGTCTTATCGATCCAAGACGGCCGCTCCGGCAGGTTGAGAGCGAGGCCTTGGATCTTCCCCCGCAGACCCGCGGCGCGCTCGTAATCGGCTCTCGTGCCCTGGGCCGAAAGGAGCGGGAGTAAAAAAGCAAAGCTCAGAAGAAGAACCATAAGAATCGCGAGACCTTTGCGTTTCATGAAACCTCCTTTGGAAAGATGATGGAAAGAGAAAATGGCAACCATTTTTTCCCTAAATGACGATTTGGTCCATTCCCTGAATGTTCTTAGAGATTATAGCTAAGGCTGGCTAAATCTACAAAACGATATTTTTGAGTTCTGCCCGAAGTTAGAAATTAATTTTCTTCGACTTCGTATTCCCGGCTGAGCTCCTGTTTTGACCTTTTCCTTGAGCCGATATGAATTGCCCTTGATGTTGATCGTCATAAAATCAAGAGAGGATGGATTTGGATGTTAGCCATCGTATTGCAAAAATATTTCATTTCGGACAATATCAACATGGGAGGACAAAATCATGGCCTTCAAAACACTCTTTCTCGCCCATGCTCCAGACGGGGACAAGGAAAAACATCACTGTTTCATCGACACCGGCAAATATCAGCTGGATGTGGTCATCGTCAAAAACCAGGCTGAAGCCTTGGAAGTCAGTACGCGTTTGTTCAGGGAGAAAAAGATCGAGTCCATTCTGCTTTGTCCGGGATTCAGCCACAAGGACATCGCAGAGATTGTCGGCGCTACAGAGAACAAAGTTGCGGTCTGCGTAGCCAGGGGCGATGGCCCTTCTAACAGGATCTCCCAGGAAGCGCTGAAGCGGGCGGGATTCTTTTAGATCAATATCTCTAATACGGCATCGCGGCTGAGTCAGAATATCTTTTCTGACTCTCTTTTTTAAGAGAAAAAATTTAGGGAATTTCCAGAACTTTCAACCCCGCCAGCCGCTTCCTGGCATCCTCGACCCCAGGCACCTAAGCGGCCTTTCCGCTTTTTTTCGCTATCAGATCAAGAGCGATGAAGAGTATCCCAACCAGAACCACCGGGAAAGTCAAAAATAAAAAGGTTGAAAGAGACCCATATGTCCGGAAATACAATGTGAATGCGATACTGA
>JALHTW010000075.1 GCA_022866045.1 Candidatus Aminicenantota bacterium
ACTCTCCTTTGAGGGATATGAAGATTTGCCGGACCGGGGAATCAGAATTGCGGTCTTCAACATCAACGACGTCCGTCTTGAGCTTATCCAGTCCCTATCGCCGGATTCCGCCATTGCGACGTTTATCGAGCGGAGAGGAGAGGGATTGCATCACATCGCCTTGGGCGTGGATGACGCCGCGGAGATGCTCGCCGGGCTTGTCCGAAACGGAGTTCGCGCCATCGATTCCGAGCCCCGAAAGGGAGCCGGAGGCTCACGGATCGCCTTCCTTGATCCCCGCGACACCGGTCATGTTCTCATAGAGATTTATGAAAAAGGCCGGGACGGCCATAAACGGAAATAGGGCCGGTCATTTCCCCCGAAAACGTTCCTAGGGGAAAGGGGGGACGGCCCAAAAGCGCGGGAACGGTCACGGCATTTCGGGATCGATTTCGATGAGGACCTGGTCGTTTTCGACCGCTTGTCCGGCCTTCACATACACAGACCGGATGATGCCGGCGTTCTGGCAACATATTTCATTTTCCATTTTCATGGCTTCGATGATAAGAACGCCCGTGCCGGGGATCACATGATCTCCCGGGCTGACGCTGACCTCGACAACTTTCCCCGGCATGAACGCTTTGACGATCTCTGGTCCGGAGTGTTCCAGATTCGAGCGGACCCGGCGCATCCGCATCTTGCGCTCATTCAGGATTTCCGAGCGGAAGTATTGATTCCTGAAATGAAGCTCCAGTTCGTCGCCGTGAAAAAAGTAAGAAAGATCGCATAAGCGGTTCTCCATCAGCAGGGACATGCAATCTGATCCGAAGAACCGGACGTCGACGTCATAAGGAACCCCGTCGATGACGATTCTGAATAGGTGCTCATTGAGCGGTGTAATTTCCAGACATTTTTCGTTCCCATCCATCAGGACGGTATATTTTTTCATTAGTCGAAAGCTCCGGGCCGCCCCGACATTTTCCACGGCGAAATTTCCGTTTTCTTCGAAAAGGGGATCGTCATCCCCTTTTCATCGCCCAGCCAGGCCAAAATGGCGGCGGCCGCGAGAGTGACGACTTCCGGGTGGTTCTTATCGGCCCGCAAAAGCTCGTCCTCGTGTTTCACGATGAAATGCGTGTCATAAACCCCTTTGGCAAATTCCGGATGCTGGATGATTCTTCTCAAGTAGAGGATGTTCGTCCGGACCCCGATCAATTGATATTCTTCAAGAGCCCGGCTCATTCTTGCCAGGGTCTGCCGCCGCGTTTCGCCCCAGACGATCAATTTGGAAATCAGGGGGTCATACTCCACAGGAATAGCGTATCCGGCATAAACGCCCGTATCATCCCGAACGCCCGGGCCTCCAGGAGAAGACAGCTTTTTGATGACTCCCGGTGAGGGAAGGAAGTGATTCCATGGATCTTCGGCGTATATCCGGCATTCCATGGCTGTTCCCCGCATCGAAAGAACGTCGTCCTCAAGACGCGCCCCTTCGGCAATGCGGATTTGCCGCTCGACGATATCCACGCCCGTGACCATTTCGGTGATCGGATGCTCGACCTGGAGACGCGTGTTCATCTCCAGAAAATAGAAGTTGCGGTCCGCGTCCACGAGAAACTCGATAGTTCCGGCATTCGTATAGCCGCAGGCCTTGGCCGCTCTGACGGCCGTTTCGCCCATCCGGGCCCTGAGATCCTCGGTCATCAACGGAGACGGCGTCTCTTCGATGATCTTCTGATGCCGTCGCTGAATGGAGCAGTCCCGCTCGAAGAGATGGAGCGTGCGTCCATACGTATCGGCCAGGATCTGGAACTCCACATGATGAGGCTCGGGGAGGTACTTTTCGAGATAGACGCGATCGTCTCCGAACGCGGAAAGGGCTTCGCGACGGCAGGCTTCGAAGGCGGGTCCGAGCTCCTTCGGACGTTCCACGCGCCGCATCCCTTTTCCGCCGCCGCCGGCCGCGGCTTTGATCAAAACGGGATAGCCTATTTTCCGGGCTTCGGCCCGGGCGTCCGACGCCGTCGCGAGCGGCGGGGTTCCCGGAACGACCAGAACCCCGGCTTGACTCATCCGGGCCCGCGCCCGGGTCTTTTCTCCCATGAGTTCAATGGCTTCCGGAGGCGGGCCGATGAAAACCAGCCCGCGCTCACCACAGGCTCTGGCGAACCCGGGGTTTTCGCTGAGGAATCCATAGCCGGGATGGACGGCATTGGCTCCGGAGCGCCGGGCGATATCGAATATCTTTTCCTGATTCAGGTACGTTTCCCCGGGGGCGGATCCGGGCAAAGGATAGGCTTCGTCGGCGTGTCTCACGTGCAGGGCATGACGGTCGGGTTCGGAAAATACGGCCACGGATGCTATGCCGAGATCCCGGCATGTTCTTTGAACACGGACGGCGATTTCCCCCCGGTTCGCGATCAAGATCTTTTTGATCTTCCGCCGTTTTATCATCCTTCGGCATCCATCAGAGAGGAATGTTCCCGTGTTTCTTGGGAGGATTTTTCTGGCGCTTATTTTGGAGCATTCTCAAAGACTGAATGATATGACGACGGGTGTCTTCCGGATAAATCACCGCATCGATATACCCGAGCTCGGCAGCCTTGTAGGGATTGGCGAACGTATTCCGGTAATTGGCCACGAGTTCTTCTTTTTTCCGATCGGGGTCCGAAGCCCGGAGAAGCTCATTGCGGAAGATGATGTTGACCGCGCCGTCAGGTCCCATGACCGCGATTTCCGCCGTGGGATAGGCAAGGTTCACGTCTCCCCGGATATGCTTGGAAGCCATGACGTCATACGCTCCGCCATAAGCCTTCCGGGTGATGATCGTGACTTTCGGGACTGTCGATTCCGCGTAAGCGAAGAGAAGCTTCGCCCCGTCCTTGATGATGCCGCTGAATTCCTGCTCGGTCCCCGGCAGGAATCCCGGCACATCGACGAAGGTCACCAAAGGAATGTTAAACGCATCGCAGAAGCGGATGAACCGGGCGGCCTTTTTGGACGAATGGGTATCCAAACACCCGGCCAGATGGGCCGGCTGGTTGGCGACGATTCCCGCCGCTAGCCCTCCGAACCGGGCGAATCCCACGACGATATTCGGGGCATAGTGCTCGTGGATCTCGAAAAAATATCCATCATCCACGACGTATCGGATGATCTCTTTGATGTCGTAAGGTTTGTTGGGATTTAAGGGCACGATCGTCTTCAGCGCATCCTCCCTCCGGTCCTGAGGATCGGACGTCAGCCTTAAGGGAGGATCTTCCATGTTGTTGGACGGCATGAAGCCGAACAATTCCCGGACCATCAGAAGAACATGATCTTCGTCGGAGGCGACGAGATGAGCCACCCCGCTTTTGGTGGCATGCGTCATGGCTCCTCCCAGTTCCTCTTTGGTCACTTCCTCATGCGTTACGGCTTTAATGACATCAGGGCCGGTAATGAACATATAGGATTTCTTCTGGACCATCAGGATGAAATCCGTGATCGCGGGGGAATAGACGGCGCCCCCGGCGCAGGGCCCCATGATGACTGAAATCTGAGGAACGACGCCGGAGGCCAGGGTATTCCTGAGAAAAATGTCGGCGTACCCCGCCAGGCTCATCACGCCTTCCTGAATGCGGGCGCCTCCGGAGTCGTTCAGGCCGATGATCGGAGCCCCGTTGTCCATGGCCAGGTCCATGATTTTGCAGATTTTTTCGGAATGGGCTCCGCTCAACGAACCACCGAACACGGTGAAATCCTGGGCAAAGACAAAAACCTGCCGGTCGTCGATTCGTCCATATCCGGTGATGACGCCGTCGCTCAGGATTTTTTTGGATTCCATGCCGAAATCCGAACAGCGGTGGGTTTTCAGCTTATCGAGCTCAATGAACGTCCCGGGATCCAGCAGCCGTTCGAGGCGTTCCCGGGCCGTGGCTTTCCCTTCGGCATGCAGTTTGTCGATGCGTTCCCGGCCGCCGCCAAGCTCCGCCTGCTTTTCAAGCTCGGCGAGCCGGTTTCTCAACCGTTCGAGTTCCTGGGGTGTTTTATCCGCCATGTCTGTCCAAAACTCCCATCACTCCGGCCGTCGATAGACGATGGCCACGACCGTTTTGTCGTTTCCGCCCATGTTGACCGATAGCGCATAAGGATGCTCCGGGGAAATCGCAACCTTCCAATTCCCCGCTTTTGCCGTGAGCTGCTGCCAGACGGTGACAGCCTGCCTTACTCCCGTCCCCCCCGTGGGATGCCCCCATCCGATCAATCCGCCGGAGGTGTTGAAGGGGATGGCTCCCTGCCGGGATGTCTTCCCGTCCAGAATGTAATCCGCGCCGGAACCGGCAGGGGCCAGCCCGATCGCTTCCACGGACAGCAGTCCGGAAATCGTGAAACAGTCATGGCATTCCACGGTCCCGAGATCGCCGAGGGTTATCCCCGCGGACTCGAGGGCTTTTTTGACGGCTCTGGCCGTCGTTTCGAGCCGCGTCAAATCTTCGGGCGGGATCGTCAAGTCCGCTTCGACTTGGCCCCATCCAACGACCTCGACGGCGTCGGATTTGGGAATCCCGATCCTATCCAGACCTTTTTCGGAGACGACGGCGATGCCGGCCGCTGCATCGGAAACCTTGGAGCAGTCGTAGACGTTTAAGTGATCGACGAAACTCCGAGGATTTGGCTCGGTCAGGGCCAGCGATTCGAGATCTTCCGCCGTGTTGTGGAATTCCTGGGCGGTTTCGCATAAGCGGGCGTTTTCGACAGCGTTCCGATACCAGCGGGCGAACGCGCGCCGCGTCTTTTCCCGGCCATATTTTTGGAAATAAGCACTCGCCCGATCGCTGAAGAGCGCTGGGAAGAAATAGGCATGGCCCGCTTTTCGTTCGCCCCGGAACCAGCCGGCGCCGGCCAGGATGTCTGCGCCATAAATCGCCTTGACGGTGTTCTGAACTTCGACGCCGATAATGAGTGCGACCTCCGCCGTTTCGGCGAGCACGGATTTTATCCCGGTCATGAGCCCCAGCCCCCCGGAACCGCACGCCCCTTCGACACGGCAGCACGGCTTCCAACGCAGGCTTTCATCGACATAAGGAATCAGGGCCGCGAGATTGCCCTGTTTGTTGAATCGCCCGGCCATGAAATTGCTGATGACGCCTTCGTCGACGTTCTGCCCGCCCCCGATTTGTTTTAAAACTCCCTGCCCCGCTTCCCGGATGTATTCTTCGAGGCCCGGCCTGGGCTTTTTGGGATGGAACTCTTTGCGGCCGGTTCCCATGGAAACAGTCTGACAGCCCGCCGTCATAAAGACTCTGCGCCGATTGTTCTTCATCTTCCTTCCTCTCATTGGAAATAATGATTGACCGGGCCGTAGGCATGGTAGAAGCCTGTCATCAATACGGTATTGACGTCTTCTTCCCGGGCCGCCACGCGATCCTTTACCAATCCAAGCCCGATCTCCTTGGATCTCCTTCCGTATTTGCGGGCCAGATCGGCGCCCAAGGTGCTCATCTCCCTCAATTGTTTGAAGTAGCCGTCGAGGAAACCTGTCCTGTCGGCCTGGGATATCACGTGCTTCCAAGGTTTGGCCTGACTGGGCAGAGGACCCAGCTTTTCGTCGCACCGTCCGGCGACCTCAGCAAAGGGAACATAGACCCGCTGACCGGGATCGAAGACTCCGGCGGGCCGTCCCTTTTCGTATTTCAGGATCCCGTCCTTTTGCGATCCGTCGGCGTTTTGACCGCCAAAAATCTTCAGCGAGATCAGCTTGTCTATAAAGGAGCTGTTGAGCCCGGCTCCGGGGAGACGCTCATTCATGACCCGCATGATGCATTGGCAGACGTCGAGGCCGACATAATCGACGAGCTGGAAAATCCCCATCGGACGGATCAAGAAATCCTGACTGATTTTATTCACGATGTAGACCGATCCGGCGAAGCCGAAATCCGCGGTCAGCCGTTCGACCTCGGAAATCCCGTGCAAAGCATCTCTCATGAAATGCCCGTTTCCGATGAAGCCCGCGACATCATTGGACAGGACGACGGTTTTCCGCAGTTTTTTGGCGAACTGCTGGGAAAAATCGGCCAGCTCGGGAAGCGTGGAACCCGCCCGAATCAATTCCACGAGCTTTTGAACGGCGGGCGGATTGTAAAAATGGAATCCGATGATGCGGCCGTTCAAATTGACCCTGTCGTTCAATTCCGAAATGGGGATGGACGACGTGTTGGTCAAAAACCAGGCATCCTTGGAATTATGCGTCCTGATCTGAGAAAAGAGCTTGACCTTGACATCCGGATTCTCGTTGACGGCCTCGAAAACGAGCGTGGAATCATAGGCGGCCTCGACCTTCGTCGAGGGCCGAACGATCGCCAGAACGTCCTCAATATATTGGTCGACGATCTCCTCGTTTTCGATCAAATCCTTGCGGTTTTCATACGCTTTCCGGAGCCAGACCGCTTTCTTTTCCGCCTCCCGCTGAACTTGGTCCCGAAGATATTTCAACAGCCCTGAAAGAGCTGTCGAAGAGACATCCACGGCCTGAAGAGTGAATGTTTTGGATGGATTTCCAGGCTCCAGGCTCAGGTCGGCCATTTCCATGGCCGTGAGCAAGACAATGCCGCTCCCCATTTTCCCGGCGGCGCCCAGGACGCTGACGTTTTCAAGTCGATCGGCGTAGTTCATGGATATTCCCCGTTTCTTCAGATTAACCCTGCCACTTCGGCGGCCGTTTTTCCAGAAATGCCCGCATACCCTCGGCCGCTTCGTTTTCGAACAGCGAACCGAATGTCTCGGATTCGAGGGCGCAGCCCGCTTCGAAATCCATCAGAAATCCCCGCCGGGAAACACTTTTGACAAGCTTCACCGCCTTGGGGCCTTTGGACGCGATCGTCTTGGCCAGGCCGAGGACTGTCGGCATAAGCTCTTCGGGCTCCACGACTTTTTGGACCAAGCCCATCCGCAGGGCCTCCTCGGCACCGATCATCTCGCCCGTCAGGAGAATAAACAGCGCGTTTCCAAGGCCGATGAGCCTGGGGAGCCTTTGCGTCGCGGCGTATCCGGGGATGACACCGAGATTGACTTCGGGCTGGCCGAATTTTGCTTTGGAGCTTGAGACACGAAAATCGCAGGCCAAGGCTAGTTCCAATCCTCCGCCGAGAGCGAACCCGTTCACGGCGGCGATTACCGGCTTGTCCAGAATTTCCAAGCTTCGCAATGTCTTTTGGCCCGCTTTCGAGAATTCTGCGCCTTCGGCCTTTGTTTTATGGACCATCTCGCCTATATCGGCGCCCGCGACGAACGCTTTTCCTTCGCCCGTGATGACGACGACCTTGATATCGTTCCGCGCCCCAATCTCGGCGATCAAACTATCCATCTCCTGAAAAAAACGCGTGTTCAGAGCGTTCAACGCTTGGGGACGGGAAATCGTGACCGTGGCGATGCCTTCAGTAACATTGACTTTTAAAACCTCATAAGTCATGGCCTATCCTCCTTAGTCCGAGAGAAGTGACCGGGCAATCACAAGGCGATGAATTTCCGAAGTGCCTTCATAGATCTCCGTAATCCGCTGGTCGCGATAGAGACGCTCCACCTTGTATTCCTTCATGAACCCGTAGCCTCCGTGGATTTGGAGGGCCTTGTGGCAGACGCGGTGGGACATTTCTGAAGCGAACAGTTTCGCGATGGCAGCCTCTTTGGTATAGCGCTTCTTGGCCTCTTTCATCCAGGCGGCTCGGTAGAGCATGGTTTTCGCCACCTCGACGTCCACGGCCATGTCAGCCAGCATGAACTGCAGCCCTTGGAATTCGGAAAGAGTTTTCCCGAATTGGGTCCGCTCTTTCGAATATCGCACGGATTCGTCCAGGGCGGCCTCGGCAATCCCGACGGCCTGGGCCGCAATCCCGAGGCGCCCGCCGTCCAAGGTTGCCAGGGCGACATTCAGGCCTTTGTTTTCCTGCCCCAAAAGGTTTCCGGCCGGAATCCGGCAGTCGGTGAAGACCATTTCCGTCGTGCTGGACGAGCGGATCCCCAGTTTGTTTTCATGCTTTCCCACGGCAAATCCCGGAGTGTCCTTGTGGATAAGAAAAGCGGAGATCCCCTTAGAGCCTTTTTCCCTGTCCGTGCTGAAAAAGCCGATGATGACATCGGCGAAGGAGCCGTTGGTCGTGAAATTCTTCGTGCCGTTCAGGATGAAATGATCGCCGTCCCGGACGGCGGTGGCCCGCACCGAGCCCGGATCGCTTCCGGCGCCCGCCTCGGTCAGGGAAAAGCATCCCAGCCATTCCCCGGAGGCCAGTTTGGGGAGGAATTTCTTTTTCTGCTCTTCGGTCCCGAACAACACGAGGGGGTCGTTGACCAGGGAATTCTGAACGGACAGCCCCACCGCCGTGCCCGCATCCGCCTTGCTGAATTCGATCATGGCCCCAACGTAGGGGACGGTTCCCAGGGCCGCCCCCCCGTATTCTTCAGGAACCGTCATGCCCAAATAGCCCAGTTTGCCCAGCTCCTTCAGGGCGGCCAGGTTAACTTCCTGCTTTTCATCGAATTCGGCGGCCGCCGGGGCCAGTTTCTTTTCGGCGAATTTCTTCGCCTCCTCGATCACCATTTTCTGTTCTTCGCTCAGTTCAAAATCCATGATGCCGTGTCCTCCTTTGTATAAATATCAATAAAAATGCTCGTCTGGCCGTTCTACGTGGACCGGGACCGGTGCCATGTTCGGATATAATCCACGATGGCTTGAATGTCATCCCCCGGCCCGAAGACCTTCTCGATCCCCAGCTCCTTCAATTTTTCCTGATCTTTCGTGGGGATGATCCCGCCCCCCGTCAGGAGACGATCTCCCAAACCGTTCTTGTCCATGAGTTCCTTGACCCGCCTGAAATGGGTCATGTGGGCCCCGGACAATATCGAGAGGCCGATGACATCGGCGTCTTCCTCGAGGGCGGCGTTGACGATGGATTCCGGCGTCTGCCGCAGTCCAAGATACACGACTTCCATCCCGGCCTCGACAAGGGCGCGGGCGACCACTTTGGCGCCGCGGTCATGGCCGTCGAGTCCCGGTTTCGCAATAATGACTTTCATTGGTTCGACACTCATCTCTCTTGCCTCGCGTTTTAAACTAATAAAAAGGCTGTTCTTGATATTCTCCAAAGACGTTTATCAGGGCCGCGCTGATTTCACCCAAGGTGGCGTAGACACGCGCACAATCCAGCAAGCGGGGGATCAAATTTTCTGTTCCGGCGGCTGCCTTTTTCAAAGCGTCCAGCCGGGACCGGACAGCCTGATTATCGCGTTTTTGCCTGAGCTCCTGCAAACGTCTGATCTGATCCCGTTCCACGGATTCGTCGATCTCCAAGATGGGGATCTCCAGATGTTCGTCCTCGTTTATAAATTCATTGACGCCGACGAGGATCTTTTTTTTTCTGGAAAGCGCCATCTGGTATTCATAGGCAGCCCGGGTGATTTCCCGCTGGAAGAATCCCTGCTCGATCGCTTTGACCACGCCGCCCAGCTCATCAATCTTTTGAAAGTATCGTTCCGCCTCTTCCTCCAGCTCACAGGTCAATTTCTCGATAAAATACGAACCTCCCAGGGGGTCGATCACGTTCGCCACTCCGCTCTCGAAAGCGATGACCTGCTGTGTGCGCAGAGCAATCTCAACCGCTTTTTCAGAAGGGAGGGCCAGGGCTTCGTCCATGGAGTTCGTGTGCAGGCTCTGACATCCGCCGAGCACTCCGGCGAGAGCCTCCAGGGCTGTCCGGATGATGTTGATTTTGGGCTGCTGCGCCGTCAGGCTGCATCCGGCGGTCTGGACATGGAACCGGCACAGCCAGGACCGGGGATCTTTCGCTTTGTACTTCTCCTTCATATGCCGGGCCCAGATCCGCCGGGCGGCGCGCAGCTTGGCGATCTCCTCGAAGAAATCTAGATGGGAGTTGAAGAAGAATGAGAGGCGGGGAGCGAAGTCGTCGATCTCCAGCCCTGCCCGTAAGGCATGTTCTACATAGGCGAATCCGTCGGCCAGCGTAAACGCCAGCTCCTGGGCGGCTGTGGACCCCGCTTCGCGGATATGATAGCCGCTGATGGATATCGTGTTCCACTGCGGGACATGGTCAGCGCAAAAGGCCATGAGATCCGTGATGAGGCGGAGGTGAGGTTCCGGAGGAAAGATCCATTCTTTTTGAGCGATATATTCCTTCAAAATGTCGTTCTGAAGGGTCCCCCGAAGCATATCGAACGAGACGTTTTGTTTTTCGGCATTGGCCAGAAACATGGCGAAAATCCACGCCGCGGGCGCGTTGATGGTCATGGATGTCGAGACTTGATCCAGGGGAATCTCACGAAACAGACGCTCCATGTCCGCCGTCGAATCCACGGCGACTCCCGTCTTCCCAACCTCGCCGGCGGACAAGGCATGATCGGAATCCCAGCCGTAAAGCGTTGGATTGTCGAAGGCGACCGATAAGCCGGTTTGCCCTTTCGCCAGAAGGAATTTGTATCTCTCGTTGCTTTGTTGGGGAGTTCCCATCCCGGCGAACTGCCTCATGGTCCAGAGTTTGCCGCGATACATGGAGGGGTGGATTCCCCGGGTATAAGGATATTCTCCCGGATAGCCCAGCTCGGTATCGACATCGAAGCCGGACAGGTCTTCCCGGGTATAAAGCGGTTCAAGCGGACGGCCGGAAATCGAAGAAAAATCCGCGTTCCGCAGGTCGGGACTGCAATATTTCTTTTCCCAATTTCTTTTATCTGCGGTTTTCACAACAGGTCTTTTCATTCACGGTCTCCATTTTTATTCGAGACGAGATTTTCCGAATAAAAGGATACGGGGACTGGCCGCTTTTCAAAAGATCGTCCGCCGCGGCCTGAATTTCCTCTGGGGCGTTGGTCAGGGTCGAAAATTGTTCCCACAAATTCTGCAGGATGGAGGCTTTGATCTCGCCTTCAAGGCGGAGGCGCTTCTTTTTCTGAAACCGTCCGGATTGGATAAGTCCATGGATCAGGCGCTCCATTTCCGCGGAGGCCTCGTCAAGCCCCTTGTTGTGAAGAGCCGAGGCCGCAAGAATCGGAGGACGGGGGATTGTTTTTTGACGCGCGCTGATCTCGAAAATAAATCTTAGGGAGTCTAAAAGGGATTCGGTGCCTGGCAGGTCCGATTTATTGATGAGAAACATGTCGGCCGCTTCGATAATCCCGGCCTTGAGGGCTTGAATGACATCGCCGGTGCCGGGCTGGAGGACGAGAATGACAAGATCGGCACAGGTCAGCACATCCAGCTCCGCCTGGCCGACCCCAACAGTCTCTATATATATCCGGTCCATCCCGAAAGCGTCGAAAATATCCGCCGCATATGGCGTGGAAGGCGAGAGTCCGCCGTGCCCGTCCCGGCTGGCCAGAGAACGGATGAATATGTGGGGGTCGCCGATCAAGCTCTGCATTCGAACGCGATCCCCCAGAAACGCGCCGCCCGTAAAAGGGCTGGAGGGATCGACGGCGATGACGCCGACAGAGTGTCCTTTTTTGAGGGCGCGGCGGGCCAAGGCGGCCGTGACCGTGCTTTTCCCGACGCCCGGAGGGCCGGTCACCCCGATGCGGATCGCGCTTCTCCGATGAGAAAAGAGCTTATCCCGAATCTCAGGAACGAGCTCCGGGAAATTCTCGACGAGGGTGATCAGACGGGCGCAGGCCAAACGGCTGCCCTTGAAAAATTGATCCCACAATTCCGGCTTGAGAGAATGACCTGTGCGCCTGTCCGAATTCATGAGAGCTCTTTCTTGCCCTTTATAAACCTGAGCCAAAATCGCTGTTAACGCAAGAAATATATCGCCTCTGGACGATCGATGTCAAGGAAATGATAGGCTGACCGTATATCACTTTCGGGGACATGATTCCCTGTCCCTGGCGGTTTTCAACGGTATCGTCCTTTGGGGCGCTCGCGACCAGACAGGGACAGGGTATCGTGTCCCCCTTGCATTTGAAAGTGATATACGGTCTGAATGATAGGCAAGGTAAGCATCTCTTTTTCCGTATGGACTAAAAATCCCCGTTCAGAGTCTGGAATCGTGTCTCCGGAAAAATAATCACCGCCGGTCGCATACGCTTCGGGCATCCGGCCGACCTGGTCGGCACCACCCACTTCATGAATTATCAATAATCACCGAAGCGGAGATGCTGACATGGGAAGGCGTCCGGAGCCTTCAGAGCGCGACGATTTCCCGGACGGCGTAGCGGCCCCGGCCATCGATCTTGATACGCGCGGCAGGGACTTCCGGATCGTGCTCGAAAACGACAATCCAATCATGGGCGACCGCGCGGCGAAGAAAATCCTCTTTCTCCTTGAGCAGCGCCTCGACGCACATGTCATAACCCATCGTATACGGGAGCGGCAGATGGTGAGAGGTCGGGATCATATCGCTCGGATAGGCGATGGATTCCGCCCCGTTTTTGACTTCGATCCACTGCAGGCCGCGCGTATGGCCGTTTCCCTGATGGACCCAGATGTCGGGGCAGATCTCCTGGGTGCCGCGCGTCAGCTCCAGTTTGGCCTGTTCAAGAATGAGAACATCCTCCTTCAAGTAGCTGGCGCGTTCGCGCGGATTCGGGTTTTGGGCGCTCTCATAATTATCGGCCTGGACAAACACCCGGGCCTCGGGATAACAGAGTTCGATGTCCGTCAAGCTTCCCGGCGCGTGCCGGGACATCCCGCCGGCATGATCGAAGTGCAGATGGGTCAGGATAATGTCGGTCACGGCGGCGGGATCAAAGCCGGTTTCCTGAGGTGCGAAATTCTCGACGTCGAAAAGCCGGCGAAGCTTGTCCGGCCATTTATCTCCGGTCCCGACATCGGCCAGAAATATCCTCCGGCCGCTTTGGACGAGGAGGGACCGGGTGGCGAGCCGGATGCGGTTCATATCATCCGCAAGGATCTGGCGCGACCAGAGGCTTTTGGGAACCGAGCCGAACATCGCCCCGCCGTCCAAGCGAAAAAAGCCGTGGTTATGGACGGAAATCTTAAATCGTCCGAAGGTCATCATTTTCCCTCCCGCCGATCGGCATCTGGCTTCATCCTCTTGTCATGATCCTCTCGACAGTCCGAATTTAAAATGGCTTGCACGTCGAATTAAAATTATGTATTTTAAAATTGTCATCATAATAATTCATTGAATACCACTATTTTAGGAGAAGAGGAATGACATATCAACCCGCCGTTATAAAGCTCGATCAGATCGGGGAGATCATATCCCGGGAATTCCGGCATAAAGACGTCATCACCTGCTATGTCGGCTCGAACGCGGCGACGCCGACGGCCTCCCTGGAATATCTGACCGCTGCCCTCAAGGCCGGCCAACCCAAGCTGCCTTACTTGAGGATGGTTCATATGCTGCTCCAGGGGCCTGTGCCCTACGTCGAAAAAGGATTGCAGGACCGCATCATGGCTTATTCCATTTTTTCCGCCGGAGACGTCAGGCGAGCCGCGAACGAAGGACGGGCATTTTATCTGCCCTGCACGCTGGCGAATATCGACAGTCTCATCGGCAAGGGCCGGGAGTATGAACCCGACGTCGCCCTCCTTAAGATTCGCCCCCACGAAATCACCAACGAATACAGCCTTGGCTTATCCGTCGAGGCCATCCATACCGCGATCGAACATGCCAAATGCGTCATCGCCGAGTTGGATTTCAGCATGCCTTTCACCCAAGGCCAAAGCATCGTCGACGCGCAGTCGCTGGACTTCCTCATCGACGACGACGGCGTGAAACCCGTATATGATTTCCCGGCCCCCGATTTCAAGAACCTCCCGCTTGAAGAGCGGCGAGTCGGCGAACTCATTGCCGAATATTTCATCATGGACGGAGCAACATTACAGGTCGGCATCGGACAAATTCTCGACGCCGTGGTCGGAACGATCAAAGATGCGAATTACAAGGACCTCGGCATCCAGACGGAGCTTTACAACGACGGCTTGATGTTTCTCCAGGAGGCGGGCATCGTGACGAATCGGAAGAAAAAATTAAATACGGGATACAGCACGGCGTCCCTCATCATGGGCTCCAAGGAGCTCTACGAATTCGTCCATATGCGCGCCGGCATTCAAATGCGCCCCTGCACTTACACGAATTCCGATGAAGTCATAAGAAAGAACAGTCCCTTCATCTCGATCAACACGGCCATGGGCGTCGATCTTTTCGGCAATGTCTGGGCCGATTATATCGACGCCCGCCGGTATTACAGCGGCGTCGGAGGCCAGCCGGACTTCGTCCGGGCCTTGAACGATCCTGCCTACGGCGTGCCCATTATCGCCATCAAAAGCATCACCGATAAAGGGGATTCTAAAATCGTCCCGGTTCATCCTCCCGGCGTGAGCCTGACGGCCTCCGCTTATGATGGCGTAGTCATTGTCACCGAGTACGGCATTGCCGACCTCCGCGGGCTGACGGCCGGCGAAAAAGCGCTCGCCATCGCCAGTATCGCCCATCCTCGATTCCGCGATCCGTATCTCAAAAACATATGCGATGATCCGCTCTTCACGAAACCCATCGGTATCTCCATTGGAAAATGCCCTCACGGCGTGACCATGTACCAAGGAAATATCAAACTCGATGAAGAATAGGCTGAATTTCGAGGATCCCCGGGTTGTTAAGGAGTGATCATGGACCAAGGCATCGGCGACCGATTTCAACAAGAAACAAAATATCAACGGGGCAAACTGCCAGCGGGTCATCTCGACTGGAGCAAAAAGCCCGACCGCTATAAGGTCTATCCTCGGGCTAAGAAGATCAAGCTTGAGCCGCCCCAAAGAGAAGGAGGGACGCCCTTCTGGAAGACAATCGAGAGGCGGCGGAGCTGCCGGGCCTTCGGAGAAAGGCCTCTAAGCCGGGAGGCGCTTTCGCAGCTCCTTTGGGCGTCGCAAGGCGTCACGAAAACAGACAAAGATTTCGAGCTCCGGGCCGCTCCGTCGGCCGGCGCCCTCTATCCCATCGAGACCTATCTCGCCGCCCTGAACGTCGATGGCATCGAGCCCGGCCTCTATCACTACGACGTGCGGCCGCATGAGCTCGAGCTTTTAAAGCCGGGGGATTTCCGGGAAAGCGCGGCCTGTGCCGCGCTCGACCAGGATTTTATGGCCGAAGCCGGAGCCGTTTTTATCTGGGCGGCCATGTTCGAGCGGACGAAATGGAAATACAAACAGCGAGCCTACCGCTACATTTATCTCGATACAGGACAGATCGCCCAAAACCTCGCCCTGGCGGCCGTCTCGCTGGGGCTTGGCTCCTGCCAGATCGGCGCGCTCTACGACGATGAAGTCAACGCCCTCCTCGACATTGACGGAGACGAAGAAAGCGTGGTGTATATGACGGCTGTGGGGATGCTCCAAGAATAATCCTCCCTTTCCCCGAATTTAATCGATTAGTTCGGGGCCAGTGAGGCCGCCGGAAATAACGGCGTTCATCGCCTCCGCGACGCTCCAGCCGAGCTCCCGAACCTGGAATTCTTTGACGATGATCATGAATCCCGATGTCGGATTAGGGCCCTGGGGAATGAAGAGTTTCAAGAGTCGTTCTCCGGCTGTTTTGTCATCGACATGGCCGGTGACGAAGCCGATCGACCAGACGCCGGGCCGGAAGTGCTCGACCATGACCACCCGCTTGAACGCCTGTTTCTCCGGAAGCGCCATGGCCGCGCCGAGCTGCTTGCCGAGATGATAGACCGTCTTGACCAAGGGAATGCGCTTCGAGATCCGCTCGAGCAGCCCGAAGAATCCCCGGCCCGCCCAGTTGCTGGCCGCCAGTCCGAGCAGGTAAAGGATAAAGAGGACCAGGATGATCCCCAGCCCGGGGATATTGAACCCGATCCATTTCTCGATGAAGTGGGCCACCCTCTGGTCCACAGCGAGATAAAGGAAGCGGAGGACGACATAGGACAAACCAAGGGGCAAGAGAGCCAGCAAACCCCTGAATATAAAAATTTTAAGGTGTCTAAAGATCTTCTTCACGACTGAGGTTTCGACGGCGTCTGAGGACGTCCGTCGAGAGCTTTTCTATCTTTCTTTCGGTCGATCCTCGCGGCCAGAAAGCCGACGAGGAAGCCGATCAAGAAGACGAAAAAGACGAGGAGGAACATGGGCGCGTAGATGTGCCAAAAGAATAGTATCAGATCCGTAAATCCCGAATTCTGTAACATGAGGATCAGGGCGAGAACGATCAAAACAAAGACGACAACGGTTTTCGTTTTCATAGCCTGCTCTCCTTCAGAAAATATCCGGTCCGCTCACGCCGGAGCGTTCGATGCTTAAAGCCATTTTTTCCGCTTGAAATAGACCAACAGAGAAATGCCGACGGCGACCATCACGCCCCAAATCAAAAAATAGCCCCACCGCCATCCGAGCTCGGGCATGAACTTGAAATTCATCCCGTAGACGCCGGCAAGGAACGTCAAAGGGATGAAGATCGTGCCGATGATCGTCAGGAATTTCATGACTTCGTTCATCCGGTTACTGAGGCTCGAAAGGTAGATATCGAGCATGCCGGACAGCATCTCGCGGTACGTCTCGATGTTGTCGATGACCTGGATGACATGATCATACACATCGCGGAGAAAAATGCCCGTCGCTTTCTTGACGAGGGGAGATTCCGCCCTCTCCAGCCGGCTGATCGCCTCGCGCAGAGGCCAGGCGGACTTGCGGAGGAAGATCATTTCCCTCTTCAGCTCATGGATCGTGTTTAGGGTCTGCCTTCTCGGGTCGGCGACAAGCTCGTCCTCCAGGCACTCGATCCGCTCACCCAGGCGTTCGAGGACGATGAAGTAGTCGTCCACAACGGCATCGAGGAGGGCATAGGCCAGATAATCCGGGCCCATCTTCCGGATGCGGCCCTTCCCCTTGCGGATCCGCTCGCGCACCGGATCGAATGTATCGCCCGGCCGCTCCTGGAAGGAAAGGACGAAATTCTTGCCGAAGACGAGGCTCATCTGCTCCGTGGCAATTTTGGCGTCGTCATTCCCGGACTCGGTCATCCGCAGGACGAAGTAGATGGAATCTCCGAGGTCCTCCATCTTCGCCCGCTGCGAGGTGTTCATGATGTCCTCGAGGATCAGGGGATGAAGCCCGAAATGGCTGCCGAGCTTTTCGACGATCTCGGAGTCGTGGACGCCGTCTACGTTGATCCAGGTCACGGTGGACGTTTCGCGGAAACGGAAGCATTCCTCGACCGTCTCGACCTCTTTCTCGAAGACATTGTCGCCGTCGTAGTCGATGACCGTGATCCGGGTCTTCTCGACCTTTCGCTCGCCGATATGGACGAGGCTCCCCGGGGGAAGCCCCGTTTTTTTCGACCGCTTACTGACTTGATCCGCCATCATTCCTTTTACCTTCCCTAATTGACTAAGGGGGGTTGGAGTTTAATAGTCTAACATAAGGTATTTTTCCCTGCATCTCCATTGTTATTGCCCCGGCTGACGCAGCCGGTCCGGCAATGATTATCCAGGTTATTTGAGTCTCGTTTCGGCCGCTTGCCAATCGACGGCCTTGAAGAAGGCTTCGATGTAATCGGCCTTTTTCAGGCCATAATCGAGCATATAGGCGTGTTCGAAATCGTCCATGATCAGGATCGGCCGGCAGCCCGCCGGGTGGCCAGCGTCGTGCTCGTTGATCCAGAAATTGATGAGCCGGCCGTTCGCGGAATCCTGATAAAGCGCGACCCAGCCGATCCCTCTCATCGCGCCCGCGGCTTTAAAATCCTTTTCCCAGGCTTCGTAGCTCCCAAAATCCTCGGCCAGCTTCTTCGCCAGTTTTCCTTCTTTGTCGATCGCGCTTTTTCCGCCGAGATTATCGAAATAAAGTTCATGAAGCCTCGTGCCGTTGAATTCCCAGCCCAGCCTTCGGCGAAGCTCGGCGAACTCCGGAGCGGCGGTCTTGCCGTCTTTGAGATACTGGGCCAAAGCGTCCAGGACCTTGTTCGTGTTCGTGACATAGCCCTGGTACAAGGTAAAGTGGTTTTTGAGGAGAGTTTCGCTGAAGCCCGACATCCCGATGAGCTTAGCGTAATCTTTGGCCGCGTAAGCCGCAGCCTTTCCTTCGGTTCTCTGGCCGGATAAGGACGGAACGGGCGTCCCCGCGAACATCGCCGCTCCTCCCGCGCCGGCCATTTTCAAGAATTGCCTTCTTTTTGTCATTTCTTGACTCCCATTAAAAATGAATATATCTCATGGATCTATATCTCGAGGAAATCTCGGGGATACATGCTTAATTCAGAAGAATTAGCGTGTATGTCCTCGAGATTTTCCCCTGATTTTCCGGCGTACATCCCCGCTCTTTTTCTTATCCGATTGCCTATTTGGATTTCCTTTCAGCGCCTTTTTCTTGCGATTTCTCAGGCTCTTTTTCCGCATTTTCCGGCGCGGGAGGAGCGGCGATTAGACCGACTTTCTTCCGGAGATCGTACTCCAGTTGGGCGGCGAGGTCCTTATTTTCCTTGAGGAGCTTCTTGACGTTCTCCCGGCCCTGGCCGATCCGCTCGCCCTTGTAGGAATACCACGTCCCGCTTTTCTCGATGAGGCCGTACTCCTGTCCGCAGTCCACCATATCCCCTTCCTTGGAGATCCCCTCGCCGTAGATGATGTCGAACTGGGCTTCCTTGAACGGCGGCGCCATCTTGTTCTTGACGATTTTGACCTTGACCCGGTTGCCGATGACGTTCTCGCCTTCCTTGATCGCCATCAGCCTCCGTATATCGATCCGCATCGAAGCGTAGAATTTTAACGCGCGGCCTCCCGTCGTCGTCTCGGGATTGCCCAGGAAAAAGCCGATCTTTTCTCGGATCTGGTTAACGAAAATGAAGCAGGTCTTGGAGCGGGCGACGATGGCCGTCAGCTTCCGGAGCGCCTGAGACATGAGCCTGGCTTGAAGGCCCATGTGGGCGTCGCCCATCTCGCCTTCGAGCTCGGCCTTGGGAACGAGCGCGGCCACGGAATCGATCACAATGACATCCACGGCGCCGCTCCTGACCAGGACCTCGGCGATCTCAAGAGCCTGCTCGCCGTAATCCGGCTGGGAGATCAGGAGATTGTCAATATCGACACCCACCTTCGCGGCGTAAGTCGGGTCGAGGCAATGCTCGGCGTCGATGAACGCAGCCTGGCCGCCCAGCTTCTGGGCTTCAGCGATGACATGGAGGACCAGGGTTGTTTTGCCGGTGGCTTCCGGGCCAAAAACCTCAACGACGCGGCCCCGCGGGAATCCGCCGATTCCCATGGCTAAATCAAAGGAAACAGAGCCGGTGGGGATCGCCGGGATCTTCATCGCCGCCTCCTTCTGCCCCAGTTTCATCACCGAGCCCTTGCCGAACTGCTTCTCGATCTGGGAAACGGCAGCCTCGAGGGCCCTGCCTCTCGAAGCGTGTTTCTGTTCTGTCTCGTCTTCTTTCATAATGTCCTCCTGGTCAATGACTTGTATGACATGCGGTCATCACGAAGGTTGCTTTCATTTAATGTAGACGCCTATCCGGTTGTTTTCGTCCCATGTCTCATCTTTCCCTTGTCCCGGGCATGAATTCATTCTTTTTTTATCACAATTTTTAAAGGCTGTAAACCAGACTTTTTGGGAAGCGGACACGGATGACTCCCTGAAAGTTTCGGGATTTCCCTTCTTTCCTATCCCGTGATCCCCGTGATCTCGCCGTCGTCCGTGACATCAATCCTCTCTGCGGCCGGGACTTTGGGCAGGCCCGGCATGGTCATGATCTCGCCGCACAAAGCGACCACGAAGCCGGCCCCGGCGCTGAGCGACGCGTCCGTCACGATGACGGTGAAATCGCGGGGCCGGCCCAGGTGCTCGGCGTCATCCGACAGCGAATACTGGGTCTTGGCGATACAGACCGGGAGGCCGCCGAAGCCGTCCTTCTCGAACCGCTGGATCTTTCGCCGGATCTTTCCCTCCATGGCTACGCCCGCGGCGCCGTAGATCTTGCGGGCCACGGTCTCGATTTTTTCAAGCAAAGGCATTTCGAGAGGATAGAGAAATTGAAAGCGATGCTCGTCCTTTTCGAAGGCTTCGAGAACTTCTGCGGCCAGGTCCTCTCCGCCTTTCCCTCCCTGCCCATAGACATCGCTAAGAGCGAACCGCACGTTTTCCTTCCGGCATAAGCCGGAGAACGCCCGGATTTCCCTGTCCGTGTCCGTCGGGAATTTATTCAAGGCGACGACGAGAGGCAGGCCGAAGAGCCGGACGTTCTCGATGTGCTTTTGGAGATTCTCGAAGCCCTTTGTGACCGCCTCAATGTTTTCCATGTTGAGCGCATCAGGCTTGACGCCGCCGTGGTATTTGAGCGAGCGGAGCGTGGCCACGACCACGACCGCCGACGGCGGCGGAATATGGCCCGTCCGGACGACGATGTCGAAGAACTTCTCGGCGCCAAGGTCCGAGGCGAAGCCGCATTCCGTGATCACATATTCGGCCAGGCCGAGGGCCATGCGCGTGGCGATCACCGAATTCGCGCCGTGGGCGATGTTGGCGAACGGGCCGCCGTGGATAAAGGCCGGCGAGCCTTCCAGGGTCTGGACCAGGTTGGGCCGGACCGCGTCCTTGAGCAAAGCCGCCATGGCGCCTTCAGCCTTCAGCTGGCTGGCGAAGACCGGCGCGCCGCCCGGATTATAGCCGACCCAGATCTTTCCCAGCCGCTCCTTTAAGTCCTTGGGGTCCTTTGCGAGGCAGAAAATGGCCATGACCTCAGAAGCGGCGGTGATGTCGAAGCCGGTCTCGCGGGCGATCCCTTGGAGCGGACCGCCGATCCCGATGACGATGTCCCGCAAGACCCGGTCGTCCATGTCCAACGCCCGCCGCCAGGCGATGCTTTTGCAGTCCAAAAGTCCGCAGACATTGTCGAAATGAAGGCGGTTGTCCACCATGGCCGCCAAAAGATTGTGGGCCGACGTGATCGCGTGCATATCTCCGGTGAAATGGAGGTTGATGTCCTCGCTCGGAACGACGCGGGCCTTGCCGCCGCCGGTCGCCCCGCCCTTCATCCCAAACACAGGGCCCAGGGACGGCTCGCGAAGGGCCGCTGCGGCGTTCTTGCCCACTCGATTCAAGGCATCGGTCAGGCCGATGGCGGTGGTCGTTTTCCCTTCGCCCGCAGGGGTCGGCGTCATGGCCGTGATCAGGACGAGCTTTCCCGGTTCTTTTTTGCTTTCGAGGGCTTGCCGGAGGTCAATCTTGGCTTTATAGTGGCCGTATTTTTCCAGGTATTCCGCTTTGATGCCAAGCTTCCGGGCGATCTCTTCGATCGGCCGCATGAAGGACGCGTTTTTTCTCTCGTCACTCATCTTACCCTCCGGCCCAGATTAAAGCGAGGACAACCAACAGGGTTCAAGTCCTCTGCTTCGGACTATCTTAACAGATTTTGTTTTTTTTGGGGAGATTGTCGGTGGCCAATGAAATTCGGCAACACGGATCGAATTTTTGTATCTATGTTATTTGGATCTCTTCCATTTCGTGTGGGCTATAAGGAAAAGATCAGAAAACGGCCGGAGCGACCATGGAGGGTTTAGCCTTCTCGATGCAGAGACGCGCATTAGGATTTTCAAAAAGCAGGAGAGAAGACTTCTAATTTGTGATATTAAACCCCGTCCCCACTGACACAATTCAGGGGGGTTAACAGGTCGGTCGGCCCTTCCCCTCTTGGAATCGAACGGGGGAAGGGCGGTCCGCGTCTCTGGGGGTCGGCGGCGGAACCCGCGATGCGACTATCTATTCAGGCTGAGGAATAAAAGGTCGTAATCCTCGATCAGGCCGCGGTCGGCGAAGCTGAAAAAACAGTTGTTGCCGATGATGATGTGGTCGAGCACCTTGAGCTGCATGACCTTGGCTGAAAAAACGAGCTCCTTGGTGATCTCCCGGTCGCAGAGCGAGGGCTCAGGATCTCCGGAAGGGTGATTATGGACGAAGATGAGCGAGGTAGCGTCGAAACGGAGGGCGTCTTTCATGATCTCCCGGGGATAGACGGCGGACGAATCCACGGTGCCTTCAAAAAGCGTCTTTTCCTCGATGATCTGGTTTTTCGGGTCAAGGAAGAGCACCTTGAAGTTCTCTTTCTTCAGGTCGCGAAGCGAATGATACAGGTAATCGAAGACTTCGCGGGACGAGCGGCAATAGGGACGGCTCATCATCCTGTCCTTGAGAAAACGGCGGGACACTTCCTGGACGAGCCGAATGCCGAAAACGTTGTGCGAGCCGATGCCCTTGATCTTCCGGAGCTCATGGACGTCCGCCTCAAGGACCCCGCGCAAAGACCTGAACTCTCTGAGCGCCTGTCTGGCCTGCTCTTTGCAGTCCTTCCGGGGTGTTCCCAGCGTCAAGAGGAGCTCGATAATCTCATAATCAAGAAAAGCGTTGAGTCCGCCGCGCAGGAATTTCTCTCGGAGGCGCCGACGGTGGCCTTCACGATCATGCCGAGAAAGACCGTTTTCATCCGAAGGGTATTCCATGAGGTTCATCCTTACGGGCCAATAATTAAGACGCTCATAATTGAGATATTTGGCAAATCCATAAAAAAATCAGGGTGATTTGGGAAAATAACCCTCCTTCCCCTTTTAGCAAAGGGTGGTGAGGGGGGATAACTCGCCTGTTTTTAAAGGTAGCTTTTGAGCTCAAGCACAGGTCATAATTCTTCGAGGACAGCCCGGACGGCAATGACCTTTTCCGGAGGCAGGTCATAGGGCAGAATCCCGGTCCCGAGCATGAACCCGGGATGGCGGCGGCCGATGGTCAAAACCTCCCGGACCTTTGTTTTTATCTCTTCGGCGGAGGCCGCCAGGAGAAAGCGAGGATCAAGGTTCGCTCTGAGGAGGACCGGCCTTCCCCGGAGGAGATCGATGAAGGTCGCGAGATTCGCCCGGAAATCGCAGAGAATGTTGTTTGTCCCGGTTTCGAGGATCGAATCCAGGAGACAGGCCGTGTCGCCGCCCAAGATGTAGGGAACGAGGGGCACGCCCAGCTCATGGCGGAAATAATGAATGACGGCCGAGGTCGGGGGGAGAACGATCTCTCTATAGAGGCCCGGAGAGACGAGCGGCGGTGAGGCATGGGAGTCAAAGATGATCACGCCAAGCCCACGCTCTACAAACGCCCGACCATAGCTTATGGCGATTTCGGACGTTACCGCAAGGAGCCGGGACACCCATTCGGGATCGTCGATCATCGCTATTAAAAGTTGTTCGGCGCCGACGAGCTCGCAGGCCATCGAAAATGGCGCGCTGAGCGCGCCGCGGACGATCATATCGCGGCCAAAACGTTCCAGGATCCTCAGCCCGGCCTCGAGACAAATCGGCATGCGGCCGTCTTTCTCGGGGTCGGGGAGGCGCAACGTTGAAACGGCATCGTTGACCCGAACCGCCCGCTCTGCGATCGAAGGGATGTCGTTGGAATCATAGAATCTAACCGTGCAGCCCGCGGCTTCGGCTTCGATATTATAGACATCGCAGCCGACGACGAGCATGTCCGGCCGGTAAAGCTCGACTTCGCGGATGAGCGCCTGCTCAAAGAGCCCTGCGTCCCGGCTCAGGCGCGACGGCGTCGTTCCGATGAGGGCGGCTTTATGCTCATAGACCGCGGGGCAAAAGGGAACACGATCAGCGGGCCTTCCGGCAAGCAGGCTCTCTATTCGTTGGCGTGGAGTCATTTATCCTGATCATTATAAACGAACGCATGATCGCTGACAAAAAATCGGGGACAGGGTATTGTGTCCCCCTGTTTTTCTGTGATAAAACGACGGAGAAGACTAGCGAGGTGAATATGCGCGGCAACATCCCGACCTTATTCGTAACCGGAAAGACTCTCCCCGAAGCCTGGGAAAAAGCGGTCCTCGAATGCTGGCACAAAGGCGTCGCCATCAAGACCGAATACGACAAACCCGGCGACCCGCCGAGTAAGGACTGCACCATCTTGTGGGCCGTGGAAGATCCCTTCGCCGAGCCGAGGATCCACCGCGCCTTCCCCGGCGGCCTTGAAGACTTGGAAATCTATCGCCAGGAAGTCGTGGACGGCGTCCATGACCATTGGATTGCCCCCGAAGAAGGCAAGTGGACATATACATATCACAAGCGGCTGTTTTCCTATGAGATCGAAGGGGAGGCGATCGACCAGATCGCCTTCATTGTCAACAGGCTCGCTGAAGCCGGACACTCGCGCCGTGCCCAGGCCATCACCTGGAACCCGAAGCTCGATCCTCCGACCTACGACCCGCCCTGCCTGCAGCGGGTCTGGTGCCGGATGCTCGAGGACGAAAACGGCGGGCTGGTTCTCAACATGAACACCCACTGGCGCTCGCGCGACGCCTACAAAGCCGCCTATATGAACGTCTTCGCCCTGACCGACCTGCAGCGCGTCATCGCCGAGAGAATCAGGGCGAAAATCGGGAAGCCTGTCCGGGTCGGCCGCTACGCCGATCTTGTGGACAGCTTCCATATTTACGGGTCGTATTTCAGCGAGTTC
>JALHTW010000076.1 GCA_022866045.1 Candidatus Aminicenantota bacterium
ATCCCGTTTTCCGCGGCGATGACGGGCTGGATGCTGAGGCCTGTCCGGAATCGGATGTCCTCGATGACATCCAGGTCGGTCGGATCCATCATGGCCAGGGTGAGGAAGGACCGGATCCGGTGGACGGGCATGATCATATGTATTTTGGCCGTATCCGCCTTGATCAGGTTGAGGACATCGGGAGAGACCTCGAACTGGTCGAGGTCGATATATGGATACCCCAATTGACGGCTTAAGCCATGGGCCATTTCTTCGCCGGTCACAAAGCCAAGGGCGATGATGGCGCTTCCCAGAGACACATCGTGCTTTTTTTGGAAATTCTGGGCAGACTTGAGCTCGTCGGCTGTTATGATCTTTTCCCGTACTAGAAGCTCACCGAGAGTCGAAGCCATTTTTATTCCTTTATCCTTTTATCCTTTAATCCTTAATAATCTAGTTGATTTGACAATTATTGTCAATTTTTTCCTCTATCAGTAAAAGACGCCTGGCTTTCCAATTTTTTCTCTTCGCCTTTCCACAATAAATATTCTCAGGTTAAGATTCGCCGAAGTGACATTTTTGGTCAATCGCCAGGAAAGAGCATTCCCACGGTGATTTTTTCCCATCCGACCCCACCTTTAAAGGCTAGTTGCCAAAATATATCAATTTTTCAATTTATTTTGGGAATTTCCGACTCAATAAGTGGGTAAAGATCTTGTGAACTAGAACTATGCAAATTTTCCGGCCTGATCTGGAACGCAAGAAGGGCGACAGGATGCTAAACGAGGAAATTTACCGCTTTCTTATCAAAAAGGCCAATGACGGGATCGCCATCGTCCAGGAGGGCCGTTTCCAGTACGCCAACCCGCGCCTCCAGGAAATCGTCGGCTATTCGATGGAGGAACTGTCCTGCCTGCCTTTCAACGCCGTCGTCGCGACGGCGGACCTGAACAGCATGGCCGAGATGCAGAATCGGCGAATCTGGGGAGAAGATATCCCGCTCGTCGTCGAATCGTCCCTTAAGAACAAAAAGGGCCGCGTTGTGTTCGTCGAGCTCACCGCAGGCCTGATTTCGCATGAGGGGAAACCGGCCGACTTGGTGATTATCCACGACATCACGCCCCGCAAGCAGGCCGAGGAAGTGCTCAGCCAAACGCTCGAAAAATTGCGCAAGGCCATGGGAGCAACCATCCAGGCCATCACCCTGACGGTCGAGATGCGCGATCCTTACACGGCCGGACACCAGCGCCGCGTGTCCGACCTCGCCCGGGCAATCGCGGATCGTCTCGACTTTTCCACAGAAAAGATCGACGCCATCCGCATGGCGGCATCCATTCATGACCTCGGCAAGATCTCCATCCCGAGCGAGATTCTGAGCAAACCTGGAAAGCTCAACGAGACCGAATACACGCTGGTCAAGACCCATCCTCAAGTCGGCTATAACATTCTCAAGCAGATCGAATTCCCCTGGCCCATCGCCCAGATCATCCTCCAACACCATGAGCGGATCAACGGCTCGGGTTACCCGCAGAAACTCAAGGGTCGCCAGATCATGATCGAGGCCAGAATTCTCGGCGTGGCCGACGTCGTCGAGGCCATGGTCTCCCACCGGCCGTACCGGACCGCCATCGGATTGGACAAGGCCCTCGAGGAGATCCAGAGGAACCGCGGGAGCCTGTATGATCCGGAGATCGTGGACATAAGCCTGAGCCTTCTCTACCACCGGGGCTACGAATTCAAATAGAGTGCCTTGACTATCAACTAATATCAACGCATTTATTAAAATGACATCTCCGTTTGGGCGGCGCTTAGCCCGCCGCAGCCCCCGGTCCCCGGGGAACCAGTCCCGTCGGTTCCCCCCGTCGAAAAAGCCGACGGGGCCCCCCTCCGCTACGGGGGCTTGAGGGCGGCCTAGGCGCCGCTCATACATTGTCACTTTAGTAATTGCGTTTGTATTAATCCGTTCGATATCAACAGTTTCACTGAAAAAATGGGGAAATAGGTATTGTGTCCCCTTATTTTTTATTTTGTGCTAAAATTGCCCCCGCGTGAGGACATCTATGAACGAAACCTTGCTTCGGAGGCTCCCTTCCGTCGATTCCCTGCTCGGCGATCCTGAA
>JALHTW010000077.1 GCA_022866045.1 Candidatus Aminicenantota bacterium
AGCCGCCGCCCAAGCCGCCGCCCCAGCCGCCTGTCTATTTTCTTCGCTCGGGTCTTTCAGCCATGCCTTCGCCGCCTCGATTGCCAGCCTCGGGCGTTTATCGTCGGGATATCGTTTTTCAAATATGCCGATGACCAACTCTGCCGCATAAATGGCTAGGCTCACGCTATCCGCTTTCATCCATTTCCATGCTCGGACGATCCGCATCTCGCTCCAGCATTCCTTGTCATCTTGTTTCAGGTGCTTGCCGCGCACTTCGACCTGAGCGATGACCTCGGCATCGACATAATTCATCGCGTCGATAACGTTCCTTGACGCGTGGTATCCGGCTCCGCACATACTCAGCTTGCCGTCGTGCTTGCGCCATTCGCCGACCTTCCAGACACCTCTGCCCCCATTCTCCGACCTCGGCCCGGCCTTCATTGATTTCCATAGTGTCCGCATCTCAATCCTCCTTGCTCAGCCTAGCATCAAATTGTCCACCATCGGCCAGCCCCTTCAGTGTCGTCGTCCAAAACGCCAATTCGATATTTGCGTCGGCGAGCGATGC
The DNA here is from genome assembly GCA_022866045.1 of Candidatus Aminicenantota bacterium. Taxonomy (GTDB): domain Bacteria; phylum Acidobacteriota; class Aminicenantia; order Aminicenantales; family UBA4085; genus JALHTW01. Next base: position 551 of record JALHTW010000077.1, read on the forward strand.
CTGGGCCGTCTCAAGCTGGGCCTGGAGGTCCATGATCTCGGTGTCCTTGTAGGCGGCCGTCACCTTATGGCCAGCATAAATTCCGAGGGCGATAGCCAAGACGACCACAATGCTCCAAATAATGAAGTCGTTCCGGGTTCTCTGCCCGAAAGTGTGAGGATGCCGCTTTTCCCAGGGATAGGTTTTCATGGTTTTCTCCCCTCGGATTGAAAAATAACAACCATACTTGGGAACGGCGCACCGTTTTTCGCCCCTCCAAATTTGAGCCGCCCCCGGATAAAACGAATCTCTGAGGCGTTTGGGAGAACGTGATCGTGAAACCACTTGGTATCCGTTCTGACTGGAATCAAAAAGACAACCGTCTTCCCCTGCCGATATTCCGCAAGTCCCTTCTCCATCCAAACCTTGATCTGTGAATATGGGGGATTTACAAATACCGATTGCCCCCATGACCTATCGAGGCCGAACAGTCCCCCGGCGGGACAAGGATCATCGTTAAAATGAAATTCAGCGTCGAGTTGATCGAACACGGCTTTCGGCGTATCCCAATGGGGAGATAACGAAGAGAATAAAACCCGCTTCATCCCTTCCCCTCCTTCGCTTTCTTTGCCAGCGCGTCCGTCAGCGCTTGGCCCTCCTTGCCTTCCGCCTTGAGCCGCCTTACGTCTGCCCAATAATCCGGGCCGTGCTCCGCCTTGACATTTGCCCCGACTTGCGGCGAGTCCGGCTCACGGCGTCCCCTGCCCACGCCATTCTTGATTTTGAAGTTCTCGAATGGTTGCGCCTCGTCCATAAATTTTCTTAGCCCTCGTTGAAGGAATTCGCAGAGTTCCCACTTATAACTGAAAAAGTAGAGTTCAGGATGATGGACAACCTTGCCGTAATTTTCGATAGCCTTGATGATGACTTCGAGCGGGTATTCTTTTAGGACAGCCCCGATCTTCGAGATGGTTTTTTCCCGGATCTTCGATTCGCCCTCTTTGAGGTTCCGGATGTTTGTGGAGTTCCATGCTTCGACTACTTTACTTTCTCTTATATTACTTTCTATTATATTAAGCGGGACCTTTTCCGGACCTACTCCGGACTTACTCCGGACCTTTGCCGGAGGAGGGGGATAAGCAGAGGGTGCTTCCCGGTCTTTATGAAGCCCGGACTGATGTTCATCGAATTGATTATATTGAAGATAGCGGTCTCCGTTGACTTCATAAAGAATGATAAGATCGGCGTCGGCAAGTTGTTGTAGATGCGCAGAGATGGTCTTTTCTGTGTGATGTTTGAGCCGGGGAACAGCGTGGCCTAATACGACACGCGGCACGGCATGAAAACGACCCTCACAATCTAGGTGCGGAAGAAGCCAGGTCCAAAGTAAACGAGCCGAATCGGATGGAAGATTTGCCAGCTTTCGTGATGTTGAAATAGTCTTTAAGAGCATGCGTCCTTTAGCCACGTCACGGTCCTTTCATCTTGTATAATGGGACGGAAGTGTGTACCTCCGTCCCATTCTCATGGGGTGGGTAGGTCCGAAACTAAGGGCTAGCGAGTTCTTCATGGTCAGGCTTTCTTCGCCTGCTTTTTCATCCTCGTGACGACCCCCTTGAGTCCGGCGATGCGGTGTAAAAGTTTTTCGCCATCCATCCTGATGACAACCTTCTCAAGTGCATCGGCAATCCGCTGTAGGGAGCCAGAATTGATGTCCCCGACGGTATCGTCGGAGGTCCAGTTTTTTTTAGATGCTGCACGTTGGGTATTCATGTTATTCTCCTTTCATCTTGGTAAGGCCCGGCCGGGAGTGGACGTTGCAGCGCCAGCCCTTTTGCATGGACGGCCGGGCCAGGGATTCATACTTTGTTCCGCCTGCCGATTTCCGCCATCCTCTCCTCGAAGTAGAATTCGACGCCGGGGATCCTGACCTGGTCCTTGAGTCTGCTGGCAAGGTCGTTGAGGTAAGTCATGCAGGGGGACACGGCCTCGATTGATACCTGTTCATCAAGGATGGCGCGGAGAAGCAGGCGAAAATTCGCTTTGACGGGGTCAAGCATAGGATCATTTATGCGGGCCTTCCAATAACGGCGCATGGCGAGCCCCGCGGTCCTTGGGGCCTCCTGGATGGCCGGCGCTGGCGCCAGGTTGGCCTCCGCCTTCGCGGCCTCGTCAATGGCTAGGGTCGTCTCCTCCTCCGCGATCCTCCGGCTCTCCTCGACCTGGAGTCGGAGTTTCTCCCGCTCCTCCTCTATGCGCCTCAGGGCCGCCTCGTCGTTCGCCTTTTTCGCGGCCTCCTGGGCGAGCCTTTCATTCTCCTGCTCGAGCCTTTGGCGCTCGCACTCCGCCCGTTCTTCGGCTGCCCGGGCCCGCCGCAAAGCTTCTTCTACAAGACGCTGACGTTCCTCTTCGACCCGTCGAGCTGCGGCCTCGGTCTCGCGGCGCTTCCGCTCCTCCTCGGCCCGCCAGTTCGATACTTTCTGGGAGAGTTCGAGCATGATGGGCTCGACCTTCGCGA
>JALHTW010000010.1 GCA_022866045.1 Candidatus Aminicenantota bacterium
CATCCGGAATATTTCGGAGGAGCTTGGGTCTTCAATCCCGACCCGATCGATTTCCGTCGTTACCAATTAGTGAACATCTATGAGGATGATAATGCCTTCTCGATACCGGCAACCGATTGGCGTATGGCTGAACGGCCGATGCGAAGAACAACTGAGGGCCAGGTTGTCGATACGGTTCGATCCATGAGTCTTTTCGAACATGTGCTCGGTTCACGGGGGAGGTCTGGGTATCAATTCCATGCCTGGGAGGCCGTCTACGGCCCGCTTGGGCCGGAGGGGTATCCCGCGCCGCTTTGGGATAAGCTCAGCGGCAAGATTGACCGCCAGGTGGCCGACTCCATGCGCGATCACGGCTATGACCTTCGCGAATACGCGAGCCGGAATTGGCCAATTCTAGGGCCGAAGTTGGCCGGCAAACTGAACTTCTTCGCCGGAGAAATGGATAATTTTCACCTAAACCTCGCCGTTTATCTATTTGAAAACTTCCTTCGGACGACGGCCAATCCGAATTACGCGGGCCGTTTCGAGTATGGACGTCCCATGAAGGGACACAACTGGCATCTGTACGACTGGGCGGAGATGCTCCGCGAGATGGCGGAGCACATAAAAAAGAAGGCCCCCGCAGGAGAAAACACAGCCGCATGGAATTACTAGAGTCAGGAAGTTTTACACTGCCCGGGCCGGCAAAGAATAAATGCTTTGGATAGGATAGAAAAAATTACACAGGATGATAACGATGATGAAAAAAAAGACAGTTGAAGCGCCCAAGACGATCAGCGAGACTATCTATAGATACCTCAAGAAAGCCATTATAGAGGGTGCGCTGAAACCGAATCAGAGGATTCAAGAGAAGGAGATTGCCCGACTCTTTAATGTGAGCACGACTCCTGCAAGAGAAGCATTCCAGAGGCTCTCAGCAGAAAAATATTTAGCCATAAATGCGAGAAAAGAAGTCAACGTGACCTCGATCACGGTAAGAGAAATCAAAGAGATCTATGAAGTTGTCCGAATCCTTGACGCTTGTGCCACAAGAAAGGCCGTGAAAAATCTAAGCGACAAAGATATAGAAGACCTTAAGGAAATGACCAAGAATTTGGGCAACTTGTACAATCAGAAGAAAATTGGGCCCTATGTCAAACAGAATCTAAAAATTCATTTTCGAATCTGGAAGGAATGCGGGAATAATTTTCTCTATCAGTCTTTGGTCAATTTGGGAGAAAGATTCACCTTCTACAGCAATCAGATATTCGCCGTGATCGATAATCCCTCCTTTTTTAGGGTTTCTTTTGGAGACCACGTTGAGCTCATGAAAGCCATTGAGACAAGAGATGGGGAAAAAGCCGAAAAAATTATTTCCACTCATTGGGGAGGTGGATTTTTGGACGAAGAAGAACCAGGAGTGAAAACCGAATGAATCCATATTGCGTCGGCCCGACGATTTTCTTGCCAAAAGGGCCTAATTTATTTATTAAGCTGAACATGAACGGTTCCGCCATAAAAAGACTTGACTTCGGCATCGCTATATTTTATAAAATATATTAGACTAAAATTCGACGTCCCGAGCGGGCGTTCCCGGGAGGAAACACTTGAAAAGAAAGATCACGGCACTTTTCGCGACGCTCGTCGTGTTCGCGCTCTTTTTTTCGCTGGCCGCTACGGCGGAGAAGAAGGAGCCGCGTCTCGATCCCAAGGATTTTTCGGCGTTCGTCCACAAGACCCTGGCCGAATGGAAAGTCCCGGGCGCCAGCGTCGCCGTCGTCAAGGACGGGAAGGTCATTCTCGCCGAAGGGTACGGCTTCAGAGATGTCCAGAACAAGCTGGCGGTGACCCCCCAGACGATCTTCGCGATCGGCTCATCCTCCAAGGCGTTCACGGCCACGGCCGTGGGGATCCTGGTGGACGAGGGCAAGCTCGGTTGGGACAAGCGGGTCAGGGATTATCTTCCCACGTTCCATCTCCAGGACGAGTTCGCCACGGAGCAGATGACCCCGCGCGACCTGCTCTGCCATCGCTCGGGGTTGCCCCGGCACGACCTCGCATGGTTAGGATCTCCACTCTCCAGGAAGGAGCTCTTCGATCGGTTGCGCTATCTGGAGCCCCGGGCCGATTTCAGGACGATTTTTCAGTACAACAATTTAATGTTCTTGGCGGCGGGCTACCTGGCCGGAGAAGTCGCGGGCTCGACCTGGGAGGACGTCGTCCGGACCCGCATCTTCGAGCCTCTGGGCATGAAGGACAGCGACTTCTCGGTGGAGAATTCCAGGAAGAAGCCGGACCACGCGCTGCCCTACGGTGAGAAGGATGATAAGGTCGTCGAGATCCCTTTCAGGAACATTGACGCCATGGGACCGGCCGGTTCCATCAACTCCAACGCCCTAGACATGGCCCAATGGGTCCTGCTCAATCTTAATAAAGGCAAGGCGGGCGACAAAAAGGTCCTTTCGGAAGCCAGCTTGTCCGAGATCCATTCCCCCCAGATGGTGATCCAGGAGAACGTGTTCCGCATCCTTGAAAGATTCCCTGAGATGGCCACCACGACCTACGGATTGGGCTGGTTCCTCACCAGCTACAGGGGACATCCCTGGATCCATCACGGCGGGACCATCGACGGCTTCAGGGCCTTCTTAGCCTTCCTGCCCCGGGACAACGTCGGGGTCGTCGTTCTGTGCAACAAAAACGGAACCGACTTCCCCGAGATCGTAGCCATGAACGTCTTTGACCGCCTTTTGGGCCTCAACCAGGTCCTCTGGAGCGCCCGCTACATAGAGATGCGGGACAGGAGGAAGGCCGAGGCCGAGAAGAGGATACCCAAGCCGGACAAGGACCGGAAGTCGGGCACTCGGCCCTCCCATCCGCTCGAGGATTACGTCGGGGATTACGTCCATCCTGCCTACGGGACGCTCAAGGTC
>JALHTW010000001.1 GCA_022866045.1 Candidatus Aminicenantota bacterium
ATGAGGAACTGTCCCGGCCGCGCTTCAACCGCTATCTTCGGCGTTTCAATGCGGAAAAGATGATAATCGTTCCAATTCTGCTTGAAGATAATTTTTGCCCGCGAATCCCACTGCATCTCTCTACCGTTCCCCCCAAAATAACAAAATTTCCTGGGATTATCAATATCAGAGTATTCTGACCGTATATCACTTTCAAATGCAAGGGGGACACGATACCCTGTCCCTGTCTGGTCGGTAGCGCCCTAAAGGACGAAATCGTTGAAAACCGCCAGGGACAGGGAATCATGCCCCCGAAAGTCAATTTGGAGGGGGAACCCGCTTCGCGTTTCCCCCTTCCAACGGGCACCGGGAAGACCCGGTCGGACACTCTTGGAAGGAAACCCTGGGAATGGGTTTCCTTCCAACGGTCGCTTCGCTCCCTGCCTTCCTTCCAAGGAGCATTTTCCTACGAATTCTCGCGGGGACATAGAGATCTTCGCTAGAAACGAGGCTCGGGCGGGGCATGAAACCCCGCCCTGCGACCAAGGGGGCGACTCCCCCTTGGATTCCTCTCGAGCGGCTCCCCGTGGCAAGCCACGGGGCATCATCGCCGCTCGTAAATCGGTATGGTGTCGCGCCTTTTATGATCTGGGCTTGTAAAGCCCGGCGGCATTGGCCCCGAGCAGACCGGCTTTGACCAGGGCGGGATCGGTGATTCCAAGGGCCCGGATTTGGGCTCGGGTCATGACCTTGTAATGGCGCGCCCGGTCCAGGGCGTCGCCAATATAACTGAGATCTCTGTCCGTCGTCATCCATTCGTCCTTATCGAACCGCACGAGGTCGAATGGTGGGGAGTATTCCCGCAAGGTTTTCTGGCCGATGGAGTTGAAGAAGACGTCGAAGTAGGACATTATGAGCTCACGGATCGAGCGATAGACGGGCTCGCGGAAGCGGAGCACCGTATAATTCGACTTGGCCACGCATCCCCAGGCGTCGTTCTGGCGGAACACGGCCAGGACATGGTCATCGTCGTTATGAGCGCGCATGTCGACAAGAAGCGGGGGATGGCCGATATGGCGCAGAGCGGCCGCGGCGAACAGGGCGCCTTCGAAGCAATTGGCTTTCCCTTCCTTCATTACCCGGCGCGGCGAGGCCGTCCTCGGCAGCGGATCATAGGCGAGGCTGTTTAAATAGTTTTGAGTTTTTATCGGCCGGTCCAGCTTGTTTAATAAGGAGTGTTCTTGTTCTGTCCATGGGAAAAAAGATTTTTTCATTTTCTCATCCCATTTTATTTAAAGTGACCTCCTCAGGATGGATGAAGGAACGGCGTTAAAAACCCGGATCGGGAGCGAAGCCATTCTAAGGAGGTCACTTTTGCTCCGTGCTCCACTTGAGCCTGCCGTCCGGATGGGCGAAGCGGACATAATATCCCCATCCTCCCGCGCCCTGGAGGACCTTGAGCAGCACCTTGTTCCATCCTTTCTTGAGATTGACCCTCACTTTATCCTGGTCGGGATAAGCGCCGCGGTAGGCGGGGTTTGAATGGACGAGCTCGTCGTTGATCCAGATACGCACGCCGTCATCGCTCCCGAGGAGCATATGCGTCTGCGTGTCGTCGGGCGCAAAGACATAGCCGAGCGCGTAGATGACGGCCTGCTCGTTCGGCTGGACGAGTTCGGTCAGACGGATATAGCCTGACGGATCGGCTTGGATCTTGCGCCATCCGACTTCTTTGTCCGCCTTCCCGAGATATTTCTTATTGAACGCAACTTCTTTTTCCGGGGGATAGGCCGTCGTCAGATAGTCCATGTCCGGAGCATCGAACGGGCCGATGAGGTTCCACTCCGTGATGAACTTGCGGGAAGCGGGCATGAGGCTGAAGCCGGTGAACCCGAGGTCCATGCCCTGGGCCTGGTCGGCCTTCCCCGTCACCCGGAAGACGACGGAATTCATCCCCGGCTCAAAAAGAACGTCTTTGAGCGATAGGACGTCGAGTTCTTTCTCTTTCGAATAGCCTTCGAAGACGGCGGGAGCGATCTTGGCCCGGGTCTTTCCGGTTTCAACGAGGGCCGCTTCGATATTTCCCATGGCCGGCCCCTTGAGAAGATAGAGGTCGATGTTGTACAGCTCGCCGATCTCGATAGGAAAGACAAGTTCCGCCGAGCTTCCAAGCCCGGCTTTTTCCGTCATCAGGACCGGATAGCGGGCGCCCGTGGAGCCGTAATAAGACGACAATGAGGAGGTCAGCTTGGCGGCCTTAAACTGCAGGCCGTTTTTTTTATCTTCGAACACCGAGATGTTCCCATCTTTCCTTTCTTCCCATTTCGGCAAAAGGAAGTTGGCCGGAGGCTCGAGCGCATAAGGAAGCCTGGCTGCGACCGGAGGGAGGGCGGGGAAGGCCTTGTGCGGCTCGGACTGGTACCAGTAAGCGGTCGACGAAAAATAATCAGAGCGGTCGTTGGCGTGACCGTGCTCGATCGTCACCCGGATGGATTCCCGGAACGGGATGGGGTCGGGAATGTGAAAACGATAGACGGTCGCCTTCGACCCGACCTGAAAGTCTTCTTCCTGGAGCGGACAGCCGTAAAACGGGTTCTCGTCCTCACGCATTCCCCAGGCGTCAGAGAAATAATCCTCCGAGCCCGTGCCGTGGAGCGACGGTTTGTCCTCGCCATCCACGTAGATCATGTCGTCGCCTTCACCCCACCAACCCATGGCTCGCTGGAGGATGCTCATGTTGCAGCCGACGTAATGGCCGCGGCCCGCGGCGTCGAGGATGACGTAATTTGTCCCGGGCTTGCACGGCATCTCCTGCCGGTATTGGGCATGGAAAGAGGGCGTGTCCGGAGGGAGATCGTTCAATTCGCGGTAATCGACATAATAATAGAAGGCAGGGACGTCACGCGTTCCTTCATTCGTGACCAGGGCTGATTGTTTGAACGGCATATACCAGTAGCAGTTCTTCGCCCGGCCTTCCGAGGAGCAGGCGATGGGGATTGAACTGAAATTGCGGTTGAGCCCGTGACCGACGCCGAAGAAGTCGCCGATCGGGACCTCGACGGACGGCGCTTTTTCGCCGTCCCAGAACATCCTGAGGACGAGCTTCCGGCCGTAGAAAGGCTCCGCCGAAATCGTAACCCAGAGGTGATGGAGGGCTCCGGCGCCTTTGATGTCGGCGAGAATGGCTGTTTCGCCCGCCTTGATCGTCAGGGAATCCTTGTTTCCGCCCGTCCGGTCGTAGGACGAGATGCGCTTGCTCGCGTAATTCTGCGGCTGCCCCAGCTTCGTCAGCATGTCCTGAGCGGAAAGGGATGTTCGAATTGCAAAAATCGTCAGGAAAAAAATGGCGAAAGATATCGCCCGTTTATTCATTCTTTTCAAGGCCCACCTCCGACTCTGTCTTCTCCGGGCAAAGCCGCTATTCGCAAAGCGACCATAAAATATTAAGCTGCGTGTTTTTGGGCCAATCCGTCCGAGCCTTTCATGGCCTAAAAAATCCCGCCAGAGAGCGAGGCTATTCCGGTCATATTCTCGTTTTTACTTCGCGGGCAGGCCCGCTTTCTGGAAGAACTCCGCGGCGGGCGCGATCCTCACCTTTTCCGCTTTGACGTCGAGCGGAAATTCCTGGATGACGACATCCTCATCGAGGACGTTCTTGGGCATGTTCGGGTTGGCGTACTTGACCGGCGACGGCGTATTGGCGACGAGGTCGTTCTTCAGGGAATCGGCGTCCTGGGTGATCACGGCGACGCAGACATTGTCGAAGTTCAGATATTTCTTGATCGCGCGGTTCACGTCCTCCCGCGTCAATTTGAGCAGCACGCTCTGTGCTTCGGCGAGAAAATCCTGGCGGCCGTAGGTGTGGGAATCCATCTGCCAGCCGAGCCGTTCGCCAAGGGTCTGGGCGTAAAGCTTGGTGTAATTGAGCAAATACGTGCGGACAAGCTGGAAGCGCTCTTCGGAAATGCCCTCATCGACGAACTTCTTCAGCTCCCTCAAGGCCTGGCGGATGACGAAGTGCCGGTTGGAATTCGCCAGCGGCCGGATCCAGATCGAGAAATATTGCTGCTCCCGGGCGTGGTTCGGCGCCGGGAACTTGTCGCGCCCCTGGACGAAGTGCTCGATGTAGGCATAATCGCCGTAGTTCTGGCCGCGCTCCTCGCGGATCTTCTGGAAGAGAAGCGAGACCTTCTGGCGGTGCTCTCCGAAGTGCGATCCCGCGATCCAGAGGGCGAAGAAATCCTTGTCCGCTTTCGTAAGCGAGACCGGGAAGCCCATGGAGATCGCCGAGGCCGGCGTTGGCTTGTCCGCGATCACGAATTCCAGGCCCTGCGGCATGTGGGCCGGGGGAAGGCTCAGGCGCGGGGTGAAGCTTTCCGGGAGCTTCGCGAAGTCCGCCGTGATCTTGGCCGGAAAATCCGCAGGATAGCCGCCCGCGAGCCCGATGACGAAGTTGCCCTGGACGAAATGCTGCTTGTAAAAAGTCTTGACATCGTCGAGCGTCAATCCTTTCACCGACTCCCCTGTACCGGCTTCGTGGTGTCCGTACGGATGGCCCTCGTAGAGCATCAGGTTCAGGATCTCCTTCCCGAACTGCTCGTCCATGTTGTTGACCAGCGTCTTTTCGACGAAGTTGAGCTGGTTGGTCTTGAGGCGGTTGTAATCTTCCTCGCGGAAGCCCGGGTCGAGGAGCATGTCCTTGAAGACGGCATAATATTTTTCGAGGTTGTCCTTGTGGATCGTCCCGGAGAACACGGCCATCTCCTTGTCCATGATAAGGGAAACGCTCGCCGCCATAGGGTAGAACTTCTCCGTGATGTCCTTGATGGTCATGGTCTTGGACCCGCCGCTGGCGAGCATGCTCCAGGTGAGCTGGCAGAGCCCTTCTTTCCCCGACGGGTCGTTCGCCGAGCCGACTTTCACGAGCAGGCGGAAGCTCACGAGCGGATTGCCGTCCACGGGCAGGAGCTCGGAGGTGAGCTTGTTCGAGTTGACTTTGTTGCCGCAGGACGTCAGAAGGGCCGAGATTCCGATCAAAAGAATGCCAATGAGATACGTTTTGATTGAGGCTCTCATTTCGCTTTCCCTCCCGTCAAAGTGACGACCGTGCTGTTCGCCGGCTTGAAATATTTTTTGGCCATGTCCTGGATATCCTGGGGCGTGATCCTTTCGTAGAGGTCGAACAGCTTATTCACGGTGCCGGGGTCGGCGGCCAGTTCGAGGTATCGGGCCAGCGTGCCGGCGACGCCGTCCGTCGTTCCGAGGGCGTCGGCCATCGAGTATTTTATGTTGGACTTGATGTCGGCAAGCTTCGACGCCGAGGCCGGCTCATTCTTGATCCTTTCCAGCTCTTTGAGGACTTCGCTTTCCACGGTGGCCAGGTCGTCGTCGTTCTTGACGACGGCATTGAAAACGAGAAGGTGAGGATCGCGGTTGTCGCTGAAGTTCGCGCCGAGCGACGCGCATTTCTGCTCTTCGTTGACGAGCCTCTGATAGAGGGGCGAGGAGGGCGAGAACGAGACCTCGGCGAGCAGGTTGAGGGCGGCCTTGTCGATCATCTCGTCGGAGTAGGCCGGGCCGTGAAAGCCGATGGCGAGCCGGGCCAGGGTCTTTGTCGGCCAGTCATAATGGGCTCGTTTGGGTAGGGTCTGCGGCGGCTCGACTGGCGTCTGGAGTGCGTAGTTCGATTTTTTCCAGTCGCTGTAGTATTTCTTCACGAGCGTCATGAGCTGGGCAGGGTCGAAATCGCCCGCGACGAGGAGGATGGTGTTGTCGGGCGCGTAAAAACGATTTTTATAGAGGAGGCTGTACTCGTACTGGTTGGGCATATCCTGGATGTCTTTGAGGTAGCCGAGGGTCGTGTGCTTGTAGGAATGCTTTTCGAACGCCGTGCCGCGGAGGAGTTCGGAGAGCCGGCGGTCGGGGTTGGAGACGCTCGAATAATACTCGCCTTCGATGACCGGGGCTTCGGTCCTGATCATATCTTCGGTGTAATAGAGGTTGATGAACCGGTCGGCCTCGATCTTGACGACCTTTTCCAGGTTGTCCCGTCCGGCAAACACGACAAAGTAGCAGGTAAAATCATCGGTCGTGAAGCCGTTCGTCCCGGCGCCGAGCTGGGTCAGGAACTCGTCGTAGGCGGCGCTGGGGACCTCCTTCGTGCCTTTGAACATCATGTGTTCGAAGAAGTGAGCGAAGCCCGATTTTCCAGGCTCGATCTCGTTGCGCGATCCCGAGCGGACGATGGTGTAGTAAGAGATGATGTTCGGGTTGTTAAGGGGAATAGTGACGACTTTGAGCCCGTTTTCCAGCTCCTCGATTTTGTAGTCGAAGGGGAAAACCTTTGTCTTTTGCGACTCGAGCGGGATCGCGAGGAGCAGGACGGCGGACAGGGCCAAGGCAATGAACTTAGGCATGGATGAAAACTCCTTTCTTAGAAATATGGGGACATACGCTTCTATCCCCCAAAAAATCGTAAAAAGGGGACGGTCCTATTTTTATTTAAAGGAAAGATTGAACCATCGCCTTTTTATTTCTCATATTTTTCCATCCATCCTGTCTTGATGTCCGGTTTCCGGTCCTTCCGCGTGTAGGGTTTGATGTCCAGAACCGGCGTTCCCTCGATCATGTCGAGGCCGGAGATCTTGAGCGTATTTCCGTTCCGGCCGCGCAGCCGGACGATCGTCATCCCGAGCGGATTGGGACGGTGGGGCGACCGGGAGGCGAAAGCGCCGCGGAGCCGGTCATCGAACGGCGGCTGGGAGAGAAGCTTGCCCTCTCCGGCTTGATGGAAGGCGAAGATCACGATGAGGTGGGAAAATTCGTCGATGTCCTTGAGGCCGGCTGAGAATTCCTCGAAAATTTCGATCTTGCCCTTGACGTCATCAAAGCCATTCGGAGCGGCGTTTCGTTCGAGGGGGATGTCGTCTTTAGTCTTGAACGGCGAGCGGACAATGCCTATAGGGCTGAAATTAAAAGAAAAAGCCATCTCCTTTGCTGCCGGTCAGAGGCTCCTTTATAGATTTCTTTCTACCAATTTCCTCCGAAGTCCTTTTTAAAGGCATCGCCCAGTTTTCTGCCCCAATTGTCAAGAGCATCCAACTTGCCCAGGAAGAATCTGAGCACGGGCGGCTCGGAGACAAACTTCAATCCTTTGATCAGCTCACGATTGTTGTATAGCCATTGGAGCCGGTCGATGATATATTCGATATGGGATATCGTATAGACTCTTCTCGGGAGGGCGATCCTGGTTAGCTCTAAATCGGCATAGACTTCCTTCCCGTCTTTATCGCGGTCCGTGGAAATGGTGCCTCTCTCCATCGCTCTTACCCCGGAGGTAATGTAGAGTGCTGCGGTTAAAGCTCCGGCGATATATTGCTCTTTGGGGATATGAGACACAAATTTCCTGGCATCGACATGGCAGGCCAGCCCCCCCGGAGGAGTGACGACAGGAATGCCCATCCCATCAAGCTTTTCGACGAAATATTTGATCTGCTCAATGGAACATCCGGCGACCGAGGGGTCGACCATTTCTCTCAATCCCACAGTCATGGCTCCAATCTCCCTCATCGACATGCCGCCATACGTGTAGAATCCTTCATAGAACGGCAGCCAGGGTTCTAGCTTTTCCATCAAATCTTTTTTATTGGAAGCGATAAATCCGCCTCTGACGCACGTATTTTTTCTTCCACTGAGATAGAAGATATCGGCCAAGCCGGCCATTTCTTTGACGATTTCGGCGATGGTCTTGTTCTCGTATCCCTTCTCCCTCTTCCAGATAAAATAGGCATTCTCCGAGATCAAGCTGCCGTCCATGACGAGGAGGAGGTTGTGTTGATCGCATATCTTTCTGACCTCTTTGAGGTTTTCCATCGAGAACGGCTGCCCGCCGAGGAGATTGGTCGTTGCTTCCATGCGCACATAGCCGATCTTTTCCCGTCCCCATTTTTTTATCGCATCCTTGAGTCTCTGGATATCCATGTTCCCTTTAAAGGGATGCGTGCTCTTGGTTTTCAAAGCTTCGTCCGCATAGAGCTCCAGGCAGGCAGACCCGCCGGTCAGTTCAATATGGCCCTTGGTTGTGGTGAAATGATAATTGGTTATGACAGCGCCGCCCGGTTTTGCGAATATCTTGGACAATAAATGTTCAGCCGCCCGTCCTTGGTGGACGTTCATCACGTACTGGTAGCCCAAAACATCCTTAACGGCATCGGCAAATTCATAAAAAGTCATGCTCCCGGCATAGGCGTCGTCGGCGTTCATAAAACCCGCGAATTGATTGTCACTCATCGCATTGACGCCGCTGTCTGTGAGCATATCCAGGTAGATATCTTTTGTTTTGAGCAGGAAGGTGTTGTACCCTGCTTCTTGAATGGCCTTGAGCCTTTCTTCAGCAGGCGTGAGCGTGATTTTCTGGACCATCCTTGCCTTATGCATCTCGACAGGCAGTTCCTTGCCATTCGATAACTTTATGATCATCCTAAACCTCCTTAATATGTAAAAATATTTTAGAGAACTTTTTTCAAGGCCCTGATCAATTTTCGGTTCTGCTCTTCGGTGCCGATGGTGATGCGCAGGGCATGAGGAAACCCGTATTCTTTGATCGTTCGGGTGATGATTCCTTCCCTTTGGAGGGCTTCAAAAACAATCTGGCTGTCTCTCGCGAAGTCGACAAAAATGAAATTCGCATACGTGGGAAGATAAAAAAGGCCCAATTTTTTATAGGCGTTGTAGAGATATTCTTTCCCGGCCTCGTTGACGGCCTTGCCTTTATGAACATGGCGATCATCATCGAGGGCGGCCATCCCGGCGATTTGAGAAAGGCGGTTCACATTGAAGGAGATGCGGAGCTTGGCCAGGCTCGCGATGATCTCCTTGGACCCGATTCCATAGCCGAGGCGAACACCCGCCAGGCCGTAGATCTTGGAAAAGGTGCGCAGGATAAGGATGTTTTTCCCTTCCCGAAAATATTTGAAGGAATTTGGATAGTGGGGATCATCAATGTATTCAAAGTAGGCTTCATCCATGACGACAAGGATATCCCCGGGAACTTGCTCGAAAAATTCTTCGACCTCCTCCTTGGTGGCGATGGTCCCGGTGGGATTATTGGGATTGGCGATGTAGATCATCCGGGTATTCTTTTTAATAGCCTTCAGCATCGCCTTGAGGTCGTGGGTGTAGTTTCTCAACGGCACTTCAATCAATTCCGCCGCGGCGATATTGGCCGCGATTTTAAACCAGATGAAGGCACCTTCGCTTCCGATCGCACTGTGCTCAGGATCAAGATAGGCCAAGGTGGCAAGAGGAAGGATCTCAACCGATCCATTGCCGACGAAGATATTCTCAGGCTCAACCCTCAATCGTTCGGTCAACTTTTTCCTGAAGTAGTAACAGTTGTCATCGGGGTAAAGGTAGGATTCCTTCAGAGCTTTCCTTATGGCCCGAAGGGCCAGGGGCGAGGCTCCCAAGGGATTTTCGTTTGAGGCGAGCTTGATGATCTCACCCTTCAAATTCAGCTCCCGGGCCACTTCTTCTATGGGCCGGCCCGGCTTGTAGGTGATAATCTGCTTCAAAAAGTCCCTTGATTGAATCACGAGAATTCCTTAAAGGTATGAAATTATATCTAAAATTTAAAAAAATGAAAAATAATATATTTTTTGGACAGGATCCTCCTCTTCGAACGTTGAGGGGATGTCTGGCTTAGACGTTATTGATCAGCGGCTTCTCGGCCTCAGTCATTCACAGACGTGAGCCATTTTCCGTTTGATGATCTCCTCTTGGCTACAGGTCGCGTCCCTTTCATTCGTCCCCATCGGGAAATAGGCCGCAGACCTATCTCCCGTTTTTTTCATAATAGGTTGACCCCTTGTGCAGGACCGACCTCACTTTTCCTTCTCTTAAAAGACGCAAGAGATGTTTGGAAATCATTCCGACCGGCTTTCCCAGCGATAGGGAAATTTCGCGCGCGGTGGCCGGCCTCCGGCTGGCCGTGGCGAGGATGGCCTCCGAAATGTCACCGGCCGCCGCGCTCTGGTCCTTAGCCTTGAAATCGGCGATGATCTCCGCGCTTTCCCCGAAATAGGCCTTGATCCGGTCGAGTTCGGGCAGGCTCAGGGGCCGGGCGGATGTCTCGGCGGGCGGACGGACGACGGTGTTGAGCTGGACTTTGTCCGGATGGATGCGGGCGACCGCTTCCTTCATCTTCTTGAGGTGGGACGGTCCGTCATTCATCCCCCTGACCAGCATGATCTCGAGCCAGATCCGACCTTTGTATTCCCGGCGGAACCGAACCAAGCCCGCGATGATCTTTTCGACGCTCAGACTGGGGTGCGGTCGATTGATCTTTTCGAAGACCGGCCGGGTCGCCGCGTCCAGGGAGGGGACGACGATGTCCGCTTCGAACAGCGCCTCCCGCCCCTTTTTATTTATGAGGCACGAGCTGTTGGTCAATATCACGACCGGGATGTCCGTGGTCCTTTTTATTCCCCGGATGATTTTTCTGATGCCGGAATGGAGAGTCGGCTCGCCCGAGCCCGAAAACGTGACGGCGTCGATCCTCTGGGGGCCCTGGAGAGCGGCCCTAATCTGGGTCAGAATGTCCTTTGCCGGAAAAAACTCCCTCCTCCGAACAGTCGTTTTCGGCTGGGAGCCGAGCTGGCAGTAAACGCAGTTCATGGAGCACGTTTTGAACGGCAGGATGTCGACGCCCAGAGAAAAACCCAGGCGGCGGGAGGGGACGGGCCCATAGAGATAATGATTGTCATTGCCCGTTGGTTTTGCGGGGGCCATTCTTCTATTTCTTATAGGTTTGGATGAACCGGGCCAGCGACCGGTCATAGGTCCGCTCGACGGCATCCGGGAAAAGGCAGGCTGGCAGTTCCTTGTTCGTCCAGTGATAGGCCAGGCATTCGCAGCATATGCCCTTGCGGCCGCAGGGCTCATAGCTGCAGTTGCATTGCCCAGAATTCTTCTGGATCTGACATTCTCTCAAAGGAAACCTCCTGATGTCTTGTGGACTTCGGCACGCTGGATATTTTTTGATGTTAAAATTATACTATATCCTAAATTTAGACAGAGAGGAAGACAGATGAGCCGCTATTCCGAAAAAGAGGCGAAGGCGGGCCTCGACGCCCGTCTTCCGGCGATCGGGACCTTCTCCAACCAGTTTCCCGACTACGAGATCAAGATCGAGATCCCCGAGTTCACGTCCGTTTGCCCCAAGACGGGCCTCCCGGATTTCGGGACGATCGTGATCCGCTACGTGCCCCGGGCGCGCTGTCTGGAATTGAAATCCCTTAAAGATTACATCCTGGCCTACCGGAACCTGGGCATCTTTTATGAAAATGTCGTGAACCGTATCCTCGAGGATGTGGTCAAGGCCTGCCGGCCCGTCCGGGCGTCGGTCGCCGGAGAGTTCAACCCGAGAGGAGGCATCAAGTCCGTGATCGAAGCGCGCTATCCCCGCTCCCGGAGGCTGTCCGGCTAGACCGGCCCGCGCCTGTCTGTCATCGGATTCCCGCCTGTTTCATCCCAGAAGAAAACCGTTCAATAACGAGCCGTCGAATGAATACCAGAAACAACGCCAATGCCGCGTTCGGCGCGAGCGACGCCTGGATGCTCCTGGCCATCGTGATGTGGGGCATCAATTTCAGCCTCATCAAGATCGCCCTCCGAGAATTGACGCCGGGCGGGTTTAACGGCCTGCGCCTGCTGGTGACAGCGGTCATTTTCCTGGGCCTTCTTGCGATCTCGGGGCAGGGATTTCGTCTCGAAAAAAAGGACGCCTGGAGGCTTTTGCTCATCGGTGTCGCCGGGAACACGCTCTATCAGGTCTTTTTCATCCGGGGGGTGAGCCTGACCTCGGCCTCGAACACGTCGCTCATCCTTTCGATGTCGCCCATCTTCGTCGCCCTCTTGTCCGCGCTGCTCGGCATCGAACGGATCCACTGGGCCGCCTGGATGGGAATCCTGATCTCGTTCATCGGCCTGTATCTGATCATCACCGAGCAGAACGGCGGCCTCCATTTCTCGGCGGCGAATTTTAAGGGCGACCTGTCCATTTTCTTCGGGACAATCCTGTGGTCCTCCTACACGGTCTTTTCCAAGCCCTTTCTCGAAAAGCTTTCGCCGCTCAAGTTCTCGGCCGTGACCGTGTCGTTCGGGGCCTTGTTTTATCTCCCTCTCACGGCCAGGGACGTCCTGGCCATTCCCTGGGCCGCGATCTCTTTTAAAGCCTGGGCCTTTCTTGTTCTCTCGTCGCTCTTCGGGTTCGTCTTCGGGTACATCATCTGGTACTATTCGGTCAAGAAAGTGGGCAACGCCAAGACCGCGATCTATAACAACCTGACGCCCTTCTTCACTGCCGTTTTTGCCGCGATCCTGCTCCAGGATAAAATTCATTCCAGCCAGGTCCTCGGAGCCGTCGTCATCCTGGCAGGGGTCTATCTGACGCGGGCGGGTTACAGGTTTTTCATGAAGGGCCAGCCTGAGTGAGCGTCCGCGCGGCCGGCCGAGTCGGCGCAAGCACTGTCGGATCTTCTTCTCTGCGTTTTTCTTCTTGAGATATGTCCGGCCGATGGAGAGGGCTTTCTCGAAATAAGCCAGCGCGCCGCGGATCATCCGTCCCGTTTTCCCGGATTTTCTTTTTTCCTAGGGAAACGATGATGAAATCTTCGGCCCCGGTCGTCTTAATCCCATACTCGTCGATCCCCGCCCGGGTCCAGATCCAATAGCTGAACCCCCGCAGGTCCATAGTCTTGACCCGCTCCAGATACGGCAGCTCGGGTGATTTTCAGGGTAAATTTCCTTCCGTTGCCTCATCCGCCGGGGTGACGATATTTCAGCGGATGTTATAGATCTTATGGAGCTGGAAGGAGACCCTGACGTTCTTAAGGCCCTGCCGCAGGGAGTGGTCCAGCAGCCGTAGGCTCTTGGCCCTGCTCCAGGGAGCGTTTGTCTCTGGCTGGAGGAGAAGCGGCGCAGCCTCGGGAAATTCCTGGCGCAGTCTTTTCACGGTTTCGAACGTCAGAGCCCTCGTGACGACGAGCTTTACTTCTCTGGCTTTCCGTCGGAACCGCGGATGGCAGGCATAATTATTCGGTTTGGGCGAGACCGTGATCCAGTCTGCGGCCAAGGGCTGAAAGATCGTGCCATTGGTTTCGACTTGGACCTTCAGTCCGTCCTTTTTAAGCCCAAGGATAAGGGCTGCGAGGTCCTGAAAGTACGGCTCTCCGCCCGTCACCGAGACCCAGCTGGAGGGAAAACGCTTCCGAATGTCTCGGGCCCTTTTCAAAACCAGGTCGACGGACAAACGGCGTCCGCCCTGCCAGGCGTATTTGGTATCGCAGAAGGAGCAGCGGAGGTTGCAGCCCGCGAGCCGGATAAAGATCGTGGGCTCGCCCTGCCGCAGACCTTCGCCCTGGATGGAGGGGAAGATCTCAACGATCTTCAGTGTATGTGGCTGCGGCATCCTCGGATTCCCAGACGGTCACTTCCTTGACGGGGAACGACTTTTTTAGCTCGATGAAAAGCCGGCGGGCGAGGTTCTCGGCCGAAGGATTAAAATCATAGACCTCGTTGAGCAGCGTATGATCGGGAAGCGTTGCGGCCAGCTTCTGCTTGATCACGGTGAAATCGATCCCGAGGCCGGCCGAGTCAAGCTCCTGGATTTCGATCGCCACTTCGACCTGGAACGTGTGGCCGTGGATTTTTTCGCATTTGCCCTTGTATTCCTTGAGAAAATGGGCGGCTTGAAATTTATCGCGGACGCGCAGAACCCAGCTCATCGGCGTCCCTCCTTTCTGAGTCTTTGGATCAAGGGGTCGGGCACCCCCGCCTCAGCAAACGCACGCTCGCGCAACAGGCACGACGAGCATGCCCCGCAGGGAATTTCGCCCCCGGCGTAGCACGAGACCGAATGGGAATAATCCGCTCCGAGCGAAAGACCCAGCCGGATGATCTCGGATTTCTTCATCTGGACGAAGGGGGCCGTGATCTTTATCTTTTCTCCGCCGAAGGCGGCTTTTGTCCCGGCGTTGACCGCTTTTTCCATCGCCCGGACGAAGCTTCGCCGGGTGTCAGGATAGTCCGGAGAGTCGATGATGTTGAATCCGCAGACGATCTCAAGGATGCCGCGGGCTTCGGCCCAGGCCGCGGCCAGGGCGAGGAGGATGCCGTTGCGGAACGGGACGTACGTGGCCGGCGGGCCGGGCTTCATCTCGGCCAACTTCTTGTAGCGGGTAAGCTCGATCGCTTTATCCGTGAGCGCGGAGCCTCCGACCTGGCCCAGGTCGATCTTCAGGATCGTCTGCGGAACGGCGGCCTTCCGTGCTGTGCGCCGGGCCAGGCGAACTTCAACGTTATGCCGCTGGCCGTAATCGAACGTCAGGGCCTGGACGTCCCGGCCTTTGGCGAGCGCCCAATAGAGCACGGTCGTGGAATCGATCCCTCCGGAAAAAAGGACGACGCACTGGTTCATAAAAACCTTTTATTTCTCTCTTCTAACGCCCAGACCCATTTTTTTCTTCGCAGACGGGGTCCTTGACTTTCCGGTTGGCCCGGCAGAAATTCATCATGGCGCTGATGGCGCGCTGTCCGGCTTCGGCCGAGCCGTCCTGATGGACGAAGGCCTCCACGAATTCGAGGAGGTCCGGAGCCGGCGGCCGTTTTCCGTAATCGTGCATCACGTTAACAATCGCCGCGTCCAGGCCGTATTCTTGCGCTTTGGCCAGGTATGCGCGGCAGACGCCGGTCCTCCGGCCCGGGAGGTCCCGGACGGCGTTGGTGATTCCCAGCGAGAGGTGGACTCCCTTCATCGCCGGGTCTTTTTTGATCCGGCGGATCGTCTCGAAGGCCCGGTAAGTGTATCCCGGCGTGTCCGGCGTCATCGGCATATCGATGGCCAGCGGGAATACCGTCGAGTCGAAGAAAATGTCCTCCGGCTTGAAGCCGTACGTTCGGGTCGCAGCCTGGAAGATCGTCCGGGCCATGGCGCAGAGTTCGTCGATGCCGTAGTAGGAGCCTTCCGAACCCGTGGACTGGATGTCCACGAGCAGCCCGATGAACTTGAAGGGATATTTGGCCCGGAGAGGCAGCAGACGATCCATTGTGTACGTCTTGACCGAATTCAGGAGAGGCGCGGGAACAGAGGACGCAGCATCCTCATACCACGCTTCGAGACCGGCGATGAGGACCTCCGGAGAGCCGCTGTCCACACAAACCGGAACACCGTCACTGTGTTGGCGGATGAGCCGGACATAGTCGCGGATCATCCGGACCGTCAGCTCCGGGTTTTTTTCTCCGAAGGCATCCACGTTTACTTCGATGTAATCCGCGCCGTGTTTGACCTGGGCTTTGACAAGGGAGATGATGTAGTCTCGGGCCCCGCTCGTTTTTTCCCATGCGCCTTGGCCAAGCCGGAGAAGCTCTTTCATCGCCGCCGCAGGCCTTGCGATGCTCGCATGGACACTTTCCCCGATCTGGATCAGGCCGGTTTTTTTGGTGTGGTCTTTTTCGAAGAGGTAGTTTAAAAGAGACGCCGTCCCGTCGAGCGCCGGGATGCGGCGGGGATTGATCGTTCTCTCCAATTTCTTTAATCCATGCGGGCCTTCGCTCGCGGCCGCCTCGTAAATGAGCTCTCCGACGCACCGCCGCCCTGTGTCGTGGCTGCACATGCCTTCGGCATTCGCGTCCCCGCAGGGAGGGTTCGGCAGCCCTTTCGCGCATTCGCCGAGCGTGCAGCGGCCGAAGTTCTCGGGCAGGAAGCAATCGCCGCATTCCTCGCAGTCGAAAAGGACGGTCTTCAGGGCTTTCTCCCCAGCGAAAAAGATTTTGTAGGGAGCGCCTTTTCCTTGGCGCAGCGAAGAACTGAGGCCGAGGAATTTTTTAACGGCGGGTTCGAGGCCCTGGCCCGGCGTCAGGAGAGTCCGATGCGTGACGTCGAAGAACTTCTTGTGGAAGTCTGGTCTCGGCCGCGAGGGCTCTCTCCGCTGGCCTCTGTCATCATATAGATAGAATCCTGATTTTCCGTCGGGAAGCTTCTTTATGGCGAAGTCCAGGTTGTTCTGGAATTGTCTCCAGCCGCCGCCGATGTCCTTGGCCCTCTTCATGATTTTCACGAGCGTGTCGAAGTCCCAGAGGCCTCCGATATCGACGCCGGCTGCGCCAAGGTCCCGGTACATGGCCACCTGCTCGGCGGCCCGCTCGATATGTTCGCGGACGGATTCCTTGGACACTTTTTCAAAGAGATCTTTTGTGACCAAACATCCCGGAAGTTTTCCTTCGTGCATAAGGCGCGGGGCGGGCGTCATCGTGGACAGAAGATAGACGTTGCCGAAAACGGGCGCTTCAATATTTTCGTCCTTAAGATACCGGAAGAGCTCTTCGCTTTTGCGCCAATCCCAGCCCATTTGGGTGATCAGGGCGTCCGCTCCGGCCCGGATCTTCTTTCGCATCTTGGCAACCTGCTGCATCTGGGAGGCTTCCGTGTATTTGAAAGGCGACACGGCGGCGAGGACATAAAATTGATGGGTCCGGTCGAAATCACCCGGCGCGGCCCGCTGGAAGGATTCGTTGGACATGTCTTTGATCAAATCGATGAGGCCGACGGAATCGACCTCGAAGACGCCTTTCCCCGCGGATGGCTTGTCGCCGGTCAGGGCCAGGACGGATTCAAGGCCCAGCTTCTCCAGTCCGATGAGATATGTCTTTATCGCTTCGATGTTGTGGTCTTTGGCCGTCACATGGGGGATGACGTCGAGATCAGCCCAGAGGTTCTTCATCTTGAGGAGCGAAAAGACATCGGCCGGGCTCATCGATGCGACGCCGTTGGGGCTCTGGGGAATCGTGATGCCCGCGAAGCGCACATCATCGGGCAGGCCGGATTTCTTCTCTGCGTATCCTCTTAAGAATTTTTCGAAATTGCTCAGGTCGTGCCCTGGAAGGGGGACGAGTTCGGCGAGGACGAGGAACCGGCGTTCGTCGGCCGCAGAGTTCACAAGCCTTTTCAGTCGGTTATTCATGTCCATATTCTTCCGAATCATTTTATAGCGGTTTCTTTCCTTCAATTCAATAAAAATTTTTTGCCGATGTCTTGACATAGGCGTACCACCGCGCTACACTTAAGTTAACTCTGTGATAAAATATCCATGAGACGAAGAGTGAAAAGATTTTTTTTCGATGGACACGCAAAGCGATACAGATCCAGGAAGTCCCGCTGACGCGGGAGGCGTCATCGTCCGCGACGATCAGTTCGATTTTTATCCCCTCCTTGATTCCGTGAAAGCCTGCCGAAAGAGCGGAAACCGTCTGAAGTTCATCGATTCTGGAAGGCTCGCCCCCATCGAGCTCGAAGAGCTGGCGAAGGCGGGCGCCGACCTTTACACCTCCGACCTCGCCCGGCAGGACTATCGAGAATTCATTCTGGCAAACAACGCCGCAAAAAGAGGCGGTGCCGTCATCGCCTATTTCCACCACGGTCCCTTCGTCCTCGAAGAAAAAGAAAAAACCGTTTCGTTCACGTCTCTCAAAGAGATGGGCCGGAGCGGGATCTGTCTCTATGTCTCCAACGGACGCCTCAAACGCGAGTTCCCCGCGCTCGAGGAACTGGCCTGTGCCTGCGCGAAGAGCGGCGGCCGATTTGTGGTTTATCATCACGGGCCGCTCGACCCGGCGCTGGAAGACCTCGCCCGCCAAGGCGCATGGATTCACATGTCCGGCCGAAGCCTCGAGCGGGACGACGATGCCGTTCTTCTCTGCGATTCCGTGCGGACCGCGCGCGAACATGATGCCAACATCGTTCTCCATATCGAAAGCCCGCTGAATCTGGCCTGGCTCGAAGATATCTTCGAAGCCGGAGCGTTCGTCCTTTTTCAAACGCCGCCGAGCGATTACCGGTCGCCCCAGCGGCCTTTTGAGTTTCGGGCCAAACGTCAAAAACTCGATTTCAGGACCTCCTATCTCTTTCCCGCATTTATGCTCTAACATGTCAAAGAATTTTACAGCTCAATGGCTTGGGGGTTATAAACGATTTTTCCACCACAGATGGTATCTTTTTTACGAAAAAGTATTGACATTTGGTGAAAATGATATATATATAAAAGATATATATATAAAAAGTGAACAGACCAAAAAATTGGATGAGAGATATTCGAGCTGACATGATCACGATCCGGGGGACATTCGAGAACCTGAGGCGAAGCCGAGAAAAGCTGCGATGAAGATTGGCTTGCTCTACAGCTCGAAAGCAGGAATGGGCTCAACGTTGAATCGACGTTTCGCTGAAGATAAAAGAGAAGAGGACGACGAACCTCCACCCGATTTTCTCGCCGAGTGCGATTCCGATGAAACCATAACAGCCGTCGCGGGCGCTCTCCGCACGCGCTACGATGTCATCCCCATCGAATCCGATGAGCGGGCCTTCGACCGGCTGAGAAAAGCGAAGCCCGACCTTGTCTTCAATATCGCCGAGCGGTTGTTCGGCCCCAACCGCGAATCGCACATTCCCACGCTCTGCGAGATCCTGGACATTCCCTTTACCGGTTCGGACCCGCTGACGTTGAGCATTTGCCTCGACAAGTCCCGGGCGAAGGAGATTCTCTCGTTCCACAGGATCCCGAATCCCGAATTCCGGATCGTTGAGCCGGGCGCCCCGGTGCCGTCGGACATCAAACTGCCGGCGATCGTGAAGCCGCTCTACGAAGGGTCGAGCAAGGGCATCAAGGACAATTCGGTCGTGGACGACCGGGACATCCTATGCGCCCGCGTCCGCGAAGTGATGTCCCTCTACAAACAGCCGGTCATCATCGAACGTTTTCTCAACGGCCGGGAATTTACCGTGGGAGTGCTCGGGAACTTCCCCCACCTCGAAATTCTGCCGATCGTCGAGATCGACCACAGCCTGCTGCCTCAGGGCGCGCGGCCGATTTATTCCTACGAAGCCAAGTGGATCTGGGACACGCCCGAGAACCCGCTCGAGATCTTCAAGTGCCCGGCGCGGATCCCGGTCGAGGTCCGGGCGAAGATCGAGAAGATCGTCACAAAGGCCTGCCGGGTCCTCCGGATTAGGGACTGGTGCCGCATTGATGTCCGCCTTGATGAAAACAGCGAGCCGAACATCCTTGAGATCAATCCCCTGCCGGGAATCCTTCCCAAACCCGAGGACAACTCGTGCCTGCCCAAGGCGGCGCGGACGGCCGGATACACCTATAACGAACTCATCTTGAGGGTTGTGGACGAGGCTTTAATCCGCTACGGCTTCGGCGGCGAAACAAAGAACGAAAAAACGCCCGAGAAGAAGATGAAGAAAAACGAAGAACGAACGGTGGACTGCCGATGGGCCGAGTAAAGGAAAAGAACATCCTGGTCGGCATCGCCTATAATGCATACGACCCGCTGACCAGCCGGAAGATCGAACGGCCCTCGGAGGAGTCCGTCGAGCAGACAGCCAAAGAGGCCCTGACCGCCATCACCGAACTCGGCTATACGGCCTTCATCCTGCCCCTCCACCGGAGCTTCATGAGCTTCCTGAACCGGCTCAAGGACCTCAACGCCGACGTGATCATCAACCTCTGCGAGGCGTTCGCGGGATATCCCCAGCTCGAGGCTAACGTGGCCGCGGCATTCGAGCTGCTCGACGTCGCTTTCACCGGGAACGACTCCCGGACCCTCGCCCTCTGCCTGAACAAGTTCAAGACGAAGGCCGTCCTGAAGCATTGCGGATTGCCGACGCCGCCGGCGAAACTCATCGATTCTCCCGAGGCGAAATTGGACATCCCGTTTCCTGTGATCGTGAAGCCCAACACCGAGGATGCCAGCCTGGGCATCCTTCCGGATTCCGTGGTCAGTGACCAGGAAGGGTTGCAGAAGCAGGTCCAGCGGATCCTCGACGTTCATGAGCAGCCGGCCCTCGTGGAGGCGTTCATCGAAGGCCGGGAATTCAACGTAGCCGTCTTCGACAACGGCAAGCCCGAAGCGCTCCCCGTCTCGGAGATCGATTTTTCCAAGATGCCGGAAGGCTGGACCCATATCCTGTGCTATCAGGCCAAATGGCTGACGGACGATATCCTCTATACCAGCACCCTTCCCGTGTGCCCGGCCCAGATTGATGACGCTTTGAAAGCGAAATTGCAGGAGACGGCGGTCAATGCGTTTCAGGCCGTCGGATGCCGCGACTACGCGCGCATCGATTTCCGGATGGACAAAAAAGGAAAGATCTATATCCTCGAGGTCAATCCCAATCCGGACATCAGCCTCAACGCGGGATACGCCCGGGCCCTCGGGGCGGCCGGCATCGAATACAAGATCTTCTGGCAGAGAATGATCGAGAAGGCCCTGGCGAGGAAGGTGAAGAAATGATCCGGTCCATGGCAAGATCCGATAAGACCGTGGTCATGGAGTTGATCGAAGCAACAAACTTCTTCCGTCCCGATGAACTCCACGTCGCCGAAGAGCTCGTCGACATCTACCTCAATCATCCGGATCAGAAGGACTACGAGGTCGTGGTTATCGAAAGCGAAGAGCACGAGGTTGCCGGCTACTTGACATGGGGCTCGACGGCGCTCACGGTCGGCACTTATGATCTTTACTGGATGGCCGTTTCCCCGAAGCACCAGGGAAAAGGGTACGGTAAAAAGCTCGTCGAATGGCTCGAGGCGAAGGTCGCGGAGCTCAGGGGCCGGATGATTATCGTCGAGACCTCCTCGATGCCCAAATACGATCCGACCCGCCGGTTTTATTCAGGCTTGAATTATCGAGAGATTGCCCGCATCCCGGACTTTTACCAGCCCGGCGATGACCGGGTCATATATGTTAAGCAGCTAGGCTTAAAGGAAAAAGGAGATTAGGACGATGGACGAATGGCCGCAAATATTGAGGGGCAGCCTGCGGACGCCCGACGAGATCGCCGCGCACTTCGGCTTGAACAAAGACGAGATCCGCAAGGTTGCCCGTGCTTTTAAGACACAGATCACGCCGTATTATGCGGGCCTGATCAAACACAAAGGCGATCCTCTCTACCGCCAGGTCGTGCCCGATGCCGCCGAGCTCGAGCGGAACACCGGCCTCGCCGATCCGTTGAACGAGGACGAGGATTCGCCCGTCCCGAGCGTTATCCATCGCTACCCGGACCGCCTCCTGTTTCTCGTCTCGCACTGCTGCGCCTCGTACTGCCGGTTTTGCACGAGAAAACGGAAAGTGGGCGACCCGAGCAAGATCCATCCGCGCTACATCGAGGACGGCCTGGATTACATCCGCAGCCATCCAGAGATTCGCGACGTCATCGTTTCCGGCGGCGATCCGCTGATGCTCAGCGACGCCCGGCTCGAATATATTTTGAAGGAGCTCCGCGCCGTCCCGCACCTCGAGATCCTGCGCATCGGGACGCGCGTGCCGTGCTTCCTGCCCCAGCGTGTGACGCCGAAGCTTGCGGCCATGCTCAAGATATATCACCCGCTCTACGTCAACGTTCACTTCAACCATCCGGACGAGATCACGCCCGAAGCGGCGAAGGCCCTTGGGCTGCTGGCCGACGCGGGCATCCCGCTGGGCAACCAGACCGTTCTCTTGAAGGGCGTCAACGACGACCCGGCGGTCATGCGCCGGCTCATGCAGAAGCTCCTGTTCGTGCGCGTCCGGCCGTATTATATCTACCAGGCGGACTACGTCCAGGGGACCGACCATCTCCGGACGACGGTCGAGAAGGGCCTCGAGATCATGGACGCCCTGCGGGGCTGGACCTCGGGGCTGGCCGTGCCGTACTACGTCATCGACGCCCCTGGCGGCGGCGGCAAAATCCCCGTTTTGCCGAAATACGTCCAGACCATCAACGATGAGCAAGTCGTCATGCGGAACTACGCGGGCGAGATTTACGCCTACCCGCAGACCCAGTCGGGCCAGAAGAAGAGGTCGAGGAAGGAAAAGCAGCCGTTCGTGACACCCTGCTATGGTGTGACCAACGCCCCTCCCATCGGATAGAAAAGACAAGGGGACACAAATGCGTGTCCCCCTTCTTTCTATTTCAACTTTGCCAAGGTGGCGGCCAATCCCGTCGTCTTGACTATCTCCAGCGCTTCTTTGGGTGTGACTCCCCGTCTTTGTCTCAATGACTCCAAAATACGGATGATGGAGAGCGGCACTTCCGCTGCCTGGCCGAGATCTCCAGGACGTTCCTTCATGAAGGCGATCGAGTCGAACAGCACGGCGTTCGCCTCGCCGTAGGAGATCGGCCGGCGCGTGCCGTACTGACGGACCCACGCCGGATTGCCTAATACGTCATTCACATGAAGCTGGATGAGGTAGGTCGCCCGGCCGATAAGCTTGAGGTTCGAGGGGCTGACGTTGGTCATGGTGTTGCCGATGACTTTGCCGAGCTTGGCCATGACCGCCGTCGAATGGGCGTTGAGCAGCATCTTGAGGGCAATGTGCTGTTGGACGCGGAACGGGTCGTTGTCCGGGGGCAGGCTGAATTGAACAATGGCTGGCTCGGGCTTTTTGGGGCCGGCTCCGACGATTCCGATGGCCGCACGCCCGGCAGGCGCGGCGGCGATGGGCTTATCTTGAATAATAATGATCCCCAATAGGGCTTCGCGGCCGGCGAAGAGACTTCCGAACCGGCTAAAAGACGAGTTTGGATTTGGCTTAAGAGCCTCTTCAACCTCCGGGCCGAGAAGGACTGTGACGCCGATATCGCCCTGTTTTGGCCCCCGGCTCTTGATGTTTAAGTCGGCCAACGAGAAATCGTAGAGAAGCTGCTGGTCGTCGCCAGCCTTGGTCAAGCTTGTCAAGGCCTTCTCCCGGAGATAGGGATCGTTGATTTCCTCTTCGAACGGCTTTTGATAAATCTCCGGCTTCAGCCCGCGGAAGGGCCGGCCCAAAAAAGCCTGCCAAGCGCTCTTCAGGTCGGGCGCTTCGGTCCAAACCTGGATCCAGCATTTTCGCTTCGGCTCATTGACGGTGTCGAGGGGATAGAGCCTGAACGTCGGGCTCCGCTCCGTGCTGTCGATAAAGACCGTGATCAGCCCCGCCCCGGCGAAATAAGTCGAAAAATGACCGGTTTCGTATGTCTTAGCTTCGAAGTCCGTAAGCCTAGCGATGGCGGGAATGTCTTTCTTGATCTCCTGAAGGAGAAGCGGGAATTTCCGCAGCCGGTTCTCGAGCGTTGTCTCTTCTTTGAATCCGGCGAGGGACATTTCTTTCTTGGAAAGGACTCTCCTTAAAATCCGCTCGACCGCGGTCTCGATTGCGCTCCCGATGACGAACGTCTCGATCGTCGTTGCCTGCATCCGCGTCGAGCCCGTGATGGCCTGCGGCCCTGTGGCCAGGTTGATCTTGGTGATGCCGGGCTCTTCGATGACCTTGCGACTCCGCTCGAAAGGCTTGAGTCGGTCGTCCGGGTTGTTATAGACGAAGTACAATTTTTTCCGGCTCTCGGCCGGCGCATATCCAGCTTCGGCCTTCCATTGGTCAAGCGCGCCCAGGACGGTGCCGATGACCGAGGACGTCTCTCCGCCTTCGGTCACGCAGATGACGAGGTCGCCTTTTTTGATGCCCCGGTCCGCCAGCTGGAGGCGACCGATGAGCTGGAGGTCCTCGAACCCTTCGAGCGAGCTGATAAGCGCCCGGTCGGCGCCGGTCATCTCGCCGATGAGCGCGTCTTCGATCGCCGGGCCGATCCGGCTTTTGGCCTTTGACCAGAGGTTGGCCTCAGCCTTGATCCTTCGCCAGAACGGCCGCCAGAAACTCGATTCTATCTGCTTGGCCAGGCGTCCGGTCGCGCCGCAGCCATAGACGTAGATCTTCCTCTTGGCGAGGATCGCATACTCGATTTCCGAGACAAGCTGCTCGAGAAGAGCCTTGTCTGCGGCAAGGGTGTTTAAGCGCGCTGCGATATCCTCATCGACGGAAAAAAGCATTCGCAGTCCAGCCTCGGTATCTGTCTTGATCTTTTCGCTCAGGCTCCAGGTTTTTTGGTGGCGCTGCTCGGTGAGGAGCGTGTGGAGCTGGAACTGGGTCTTATTGACGACGTAATCCACGGATTCCGGCGAGGCCGTGATCCCAAGGAGCTTGAGCAGATTGGCCTCAGCCTGGGTCGAAGCCTGGTCTTGCCCGGCCTTTAAGGATATAAAGACGATCGAAATGATAAGAAGAGCAAGGATGAAGGTGCGCGCCTTATCCGTACTGGTGCGTGTCATCCAGGATATCTCCTTCGCGCCAGGCCTTGGCCCAATCCTCTACCGTGAAGACCATGTGCTTCCCGTCCGCCGTCGAGCAGATAACACGGTTCAACCCGGCGTTGATGATCATCTTCTTGCAGATGAAGCAGGGGAAGGCGCTAATGGCGGCGCCGCTCTCTGGGGACGATCCGAAGATATACATATCCCCGCCGAGGAGGCTCACGCCGGCGCGCGCGGCGTTGATGATGGCGTTCTGTTCGGCATGGACGCTGCGGCAGAGCTCGTAGCGCTGGCCGTGGGGGATGTTGAGCCGATCGCGCAGGCAGAAGCCGTGCTCCATGCTGTCGCGGGTCTTTCGCGGTGCGCCGACATAGCCCGTGGATATGATCTGGTCATGGCGAACAATGATGGCCCCGATCGAGCGGCGGAAGCAGGTGCTTCGGCGGGCGACCTCCTTGGCGATGCCGAGATAATATCCGTCCTTCGAAATGCGTGGGGCGGTCATAGGAGTTCCTCCAGTTTGCGGTGCAGCTCCTCGAGGCTCCCATCGTTGACGATGGTCCGGTCAGCCATAGCCAGGCACCGGTCGAGCTGCTGGGCGTCGGGATTGTCGCTTCTTTCTTGAGCCTCTTTCTTGATGAATGCGTCAAGCGTCGAGGCTGACTCGTTCCGGCCGCGCTTTTGGACCCTCTCGAACCGCAGGGCGGCGGGAGCCACGAGGGCGAGGAGAATGAATCCCGCTTGTCCTTTCAAATATTCCATTTCCTTCGGGTTTCGGATGCTGTCGATCACGGCCCTGTCGCGGACCTTTTCCATGATGAGTCTCGCCAGAATATCGGGTCCGCCCTGTTTGCGGAGGTCGTTGCCTTTCCGGATCAGGTTGTCGCGGCTGGCCTCCAGGCCTTCCTCTTTAAGCTTTTCCCGGATGATGTCCGATAAAGAAAAATAGGCATATCCTTTTTTTATGAGAAATGCAGCGGCCTCGCCTTTGCCCGCGCCGTTCGTGCCGGTCAGACCGATGAAGCGATATATCTTTTTTTCCATATGGTTACATTCCTATTGTCATTGCCAGCTTTATCATCCGGCCAGGTCGGCCTCTGTTTTGTCCGTTCCCCTTTTTTGCGCTCTCCGCGCCTTCCGCTCTTTTCCGAAGAGGAAGGCGATCAGGATGCTGAAGCTGTAGAGGGCCAGCATCGGCAGGGCCAGGAAGCTCTGGGTGATCATATCGGGCGTCGGCGTGATGACGGCGGCAATGATGAAAATGACGAGCACGGCGTACTTGAAATTTTTGAGCATCCATCTCGAGGTAACGAGGCCCATCCGGGAAAGGAAGAAAATCAATGTGGGAGTCTCGAAAACAACGCCGATTCCCAGGAGCAATTTCAGGATCAAACTGAAATATTCTTCGACCGTGATCACGGCCTGGAATTTCTGGCCCATTTGGAGAAAGAAGCGGCAAGCATAGGGGAAGACGACGAAATAGCCGAATAGAGCTCCCAGAATAAAAAAGGAGGTCGTGAAGGCGACGAAAGGCCAGACATATTTCTTTTCTTTCTGGAAAAGGCCCGGCGCGACAAAATACCAAATCTGGAGAAAAATGAATGGCGCGGCGATAAAAGCCGCGGTAAGAAAGGAGACCTTCATGTAGAGCATGAACGGCGAGGGGAGCTTCAAAAAGGCCATCTTTTGCCCTTCGGGCAGATATTTGGTGATCGGCTTGGCCAGGATGTCATAGATATCGCTGGCGTAGATAGCGCTCGGGATGACGGCGATGACGATCGCGATCAGGGAATTTATGATTCTCTTGCGGAGATCTTCGAGATGTTCAAGGAAGGTCATCTCGTCAGGAG
The DNA here is from genome assembly GCA_022866045.1 of Candidatus Aminicenantota bacterium. Taxonomy (GTDB): domain Bacteria; phylum Acidobacteriota; class Aminicenantia; order Aminicenantales; family UBA4085; genus JALHTW01. The sequence continues at coordinate 25,997 of JALHTW010000001.1, forward strand.
ATTTTCTTGCCTTCCTCATCCCCATTCAGGTCCTTTTTGATGTCCTTGATGTCGGTCTGTATATCCTTGAATTCCTCGGCGTTGATCTGCTCTTCGAGCTTGCTCTTAATTTCTTCTGTGGATTTTTTAAACTCCCGGAGGGCTTTTCCGAGAGACCGCCCCACTTCCGGCAGCTTCTTTGGCCCGAATACGATCAGGGCAACGGCCAGGATCAGGAGCATTTCCGGCAAGCCGATACTTCCGAACATGTTCCCTGTCTTTTACCTCGATGCTCCTCGAAATATAGTCCTTCGCCTGGGATAAGTCAAGGAGCCCTCCTCCTCCTTCTTTACTTTGCGTCCCCCCTTTGGTAGAATCGTCTTTCATTTGACAGACATGAAGAAAAAAATCCTGTTTGTCCTTATCCTTGTCGTGGGCCTCGTCCATCTCGGGGCCCGGGACGAGGAGATTTGGGACCAGTCCCTCGAAAAGCTCGCCTCCATGGCGGCCATCGTCGAGCAGAACTACTACAAGCATATAGACCCTGACAAGATGATGCAGGAATCGATCAGAGGCATGCTCCAAACCCTCGACCCGCACTCCTACTTCCTTGACCCCGACAATTTTTCCCGGACGTTCGAGGAGCAGAAGGGAAAGTACTACGGAATCGGCACCCAGATCCAGAAGCAGGAAGACCGTTTGGTCGTGATCTCTCCGATCGAGGGCGGACCGTCCTGGCGGTTGGGAGTTCAGTCGGGAGATGTCATCACCCATATCAACGGCGAAAGCACGAAGCCCATCTCCTCCCAGGACGCCGTTGACAAGCTCCGCGGGCCCAAAGGAACGAAGGTCAACATCACCATCGCCCGGGAAGGGCTGGAGAGGCCCCTCGAGCTGACGATCACGCGCGAAGAGATCCCGCTTTACAGCGTTCCGTATGCCTTCCTCCTCCAGGAGGGCGTCGGCTATATCTTCATCCGCAATTTCGCCGAGAACACGACCGAAGAATTTGAGCAGAAAATGGAGTCCCTGGCGAAACAGGGGATGAAGAGCCTGATCCTTGACCTGAGGGGCAATCCCGGCGGGGCGTTGTTCCCCGCTATTGACGTCTCGGACGAGTTTCTGGCCAAAGGGAGCCGCATCGTTTCCGTCAAAGGCCGGAACCGCACGTATGACCGGGACTATTTCGCTGAGCGCGATAACCAGTATGAAAAGATGCCGGTCATCGTCCTCATCAACCAGGGCAGCGCCAGCGCCTCGGAGATCGTGGCCGGCGCCATCATGGACCATGACCGAGGCCTTATCATCGGCGAAGATTCCTGGGGAAAAGGCCTGGTCCAAACGATGTTCCGCCTTGCCCCGAATATGGCCGTGGCCCTGACGGTCGCCAAATATTACACGCCGAGCGGCCGCTGCATCCAGCGCGATTACAGCCGTTTCGACGATTACATCCTGGACAATAAGATCACGCCCGACAAACCGAGGGAAGTGAAATACACAGACAAAGGCCGGAAGGTCCTGGGCGAGGGCGGCATCACGCCGGATTATGAAGTCAAGTTCGAACTTCAGATCTATACGGCCCAGCTGCGCTTCCAGGGCGCGTTCTTCACCTTCGCCCGGAAGTTCCACGTCCACCAGACGCCGCTTTCGAAAAATTTCGTCTTCCCCCAGGAGGGCCAAGGCCAGCCTTCGGTTTCCCAGGGCAAGATCCAGATCGGGAAGAGCTTCATCGTCGATGCCGTCGTGCTCGAGGATTTCAAAGAATTTCTCGTAGCCAACAAACTCAACTATGACCCTAAAAAGTTCAAAGAGGCCGAGGGTGAGATCAAGCGCGAACTCGAGCGGGAAATGGCCTCGGCCATCTGGAGCCTCGAAGAAGGCTGGAGGGCTTACGAGCTGAACGATCAGGTCATCCTTAAGGCCCTTCAGGTGATGCCCGAAGCCGCGAAATTCATTAATTGAGCCGGGCTGGACAAAGACCCTCTCCTTTGAGGGGAGAGGGAGGGGAGAGGGTGAAAATGAAAAGAATCCCTCTCGCCTTTATCCTCTCCCGGCAGGAAAGAGGCAAAGAGGACCCAGATCATTTTAGGGGGCGCGGATGAAGATTGCACTGGCTTCCGATCATGCCGGATATGAACTGAAAGCGGGCGTCGGCCGGTATCTTGCCGAGCAGGCCGTCGAATTCAAAGATTTCGGCTGCGGGCCGAATGAGTCCGTGGACTATGTCGATTTCGCGGTTAAAGCGGTGACGGACGTCCTCGCCGGCGCCTTCGACCGGGCGATCCTCGTCTGCGGCACCGGCATGGGCATGGCCCTCGCGGCCAACAAGTTCAAGGGCATCCGGGCCACTCCCTGCTGGAACGCTTACACGGCCGAGATGAGCCGCAAGCACAACGATTCGAATTGCTTGACGCTCGGCGGCCGGGTGCTCGCCCTGGAAGAGGCTTTGCGGATCGTCCGGATCTGGCTGGACACGCCGTTCGAAGGCGGGCGCCACGCGAGGCGGGTGGACAAAATCAAAGAGCTCGAAGAACGTCATTTTAAGCCTTAACATATTTCAGGAGACCACGACAATGTCATCATTCCAGGAAAAGATTCAAGCCCTCTGCGAAAGGGTGGAGCGCAACAATACCTGGCGGCAGAAGGAATCGTTCAACCTCATCCCGTCCGAGTCCACGCCCTCGCTCCTCGTCAAGATGGGCGAGATCTCCGATCCCGCGGGCCGCTACGCCGAGCACCGGGCGATGAAGGGCGAAGAGGTCTATTTCTACCAGGGCATCGATTTCATCCGCGACGTGGAGATCGAAGCCCAGCGCGAGCTCGCGAAGTATTTCGACTGCACGGACGTCGAGCTCCGGCCGGTGAGCGGCCAGATGGCGAACGAAGTCGTGTTCAAAGGCATGGTCAAGTTCCTCAATCGCGGCAAGGCCGAGGGCCAGCCGAGCCGGCGGATGAAACTGGTCATGAACAACGACCTGACCAAGGGCGGGCATCTGAGCTCGCAGCCCATGGGCGCGCTGTTCAATTTCGTCGAGGAAGATCCGGCGACGGGCAAGGAGAATGTCGTCCACCTTCCGCTGCTCAAGGACAACCCGTACAAGCCCGACGTGGCCGCGCTGCCCGACCTCCTCGACCGGCACAAGCCCGAGCTCATCATCTTCGGCAAGAGCATGGTTATCTACCAGGAGCCGGTCAAGCCTGTCGCCGACATTGTCAGGACCTGGAACCGGCGGCCGGTGCTGATGTACGATATGGCCCATGTCCTCGGGCTTTATGGCGCCTTCCAGCCTGCACTCCAGGAAGGGGCCGACATTGTCACGGGCAGCACCCACAAGACGTACTTCGGAACCCAGCGCGGTGTGATCGCCGGCCGCTTTCCGAAAGAGAGTCAGCTCCGGAACTTGTGGCTCGACATCCGGGCCCGCGCTTTCCCCGGTTCGACGAGCAACCATCACCTCGGCACGCTCCTCGGCCTGCTCATGGCGGCTTACGAGATGAATGAGTTCAAAGCGGAATATCAGGCTCAGGTGAGGGCCAATGCCAAGGCGTTCGCCAGAGCCCTCAAGGGGAAGGGCGTTCCGGTCGAGGGCGACGAGAAGGACGGGTTCACTGAAACCCATCAGGTCCTCATTCGCGTCAAGGCCTTCGGTTCCGGTATGGCGATCGCCCGGCGCCTCGAAGAGAACAACATCGTGGTCAATTACCAGGCCCTCCCGGACGACGAGACCTTCCTCGAATCGAGCGGGATCCGCATGGGCGTCCAGGAGATGACGCGCTTCGGCATGAAGGAAAAGCATTTCGATGAGCTCGCCGGCTACCTCGCGGACGTCGTCATCCGGAATAAGAAGGTAAAGGACGCGGTTAAAAAGTACCGGCAGAATTTTCTCGAGATGGGCTACTGCCTGCCGGCAAAGGACGCGATTCCCCTGGCCGCGCGGATCATCTCGACGGTTTTTCCCTATCCCGATTTCGCCGCCCGGTTCGCAGAAAACTTGGAGAAATTGATGTAAGTCATTCGCCCTCACCCCCCTTTAGAAAAGGGGGCGGCAGAAATTGAGGTGAAACGCATATGAAAGTCCTCGTTGTCGGATCGGGCGGTCGGGAACACGCGATCGCCTGGAAGATCGCCAAGAGCCCGCTCGTTGAAAAGCTCTATTGTGCGCCCGGCAACGGCGGCACGCGGCTCGTCGCGGAGAATGTCGCCGTGAGCGATACGGACATTGCCGGCTTGGCTGGTTTCGCGGCGCGGGAGAGGATTGACCTGACCGTCGTCGGGCCGGAGATTCCCCTCTCGCTGGGCATCGTCGATGAATTCGAGAGACGCAGATTGCGCATTTTTGGCCCGAGCCAAAAAGCGGCCGAGCTCGAAGCGAGCAAGGTCTTCGCCAAGCAGTTCATGGCCCGCCACAAGATCCCGACGGGGCGGTTCAGGATCACGGAATTTCCGGAAGAGGCCCTGGCCATCCTGAGGTCCGATGAGTTCGGATTTCCCGTCGTCGTCAAGGCCGACGGCTTGGCCGCCGGCAAGGGCGTCATCATCTGTGAAAGTCTCGCCGAGGCCGAGCAGGCGGTCGGATCCATCATGATCGATCGGCAGTTCGGAGACGCCGGAAGGAAGGTCCTCATCGAGGAGTTTCTGCGCGGCAAGGAAGTTTCGTTCATCATCATTTCGGATGGCACAAAAGCCCTCCCCCTTGTGACCACCATGGACCACAAGACCGTTTTCGACAGCGATAAAGGTCCGAACACGGGCGGCATGGGCACGATCTCACCCTCGCCGTTCCTCACGCCAGGGCTCTTCGACGAGGTCATGCGGACGATCATTCGACCGACAATTGCCCGGATGGACGAGGAAGGCCGGACATACAAAGGCACGCTCTACGCCGGCCTGATGCTGACAAGCGAAGGGCCCAAAGTGCTCGAATATAACTGCCGCTTCGGCGATCCCGAAACACAGCCGCAGATGCTCCGCCTCGAAAGCGACCTGGTGGACATCCTGATCTCGGCGATCGAAGGGAATGTCCGGATCGAGGAGGTCAGGTGGAACGCGGGCGCCTCGGCCTGTGTCATTCTTGCCTCGGGCGGATATCCGGGGCCTTATGAGAAAGGCAAAGTGATCACGGGATTGGAGGATGTGATGGGGATCCCCGGCATCACGGTCTTCCATGCCGGAACGAAATACGAGAATGGGCAATACCTCACCAGCGGCGGCCGGGTGCTCGGTGTCTGCGGGACGGGAGCGACAATCGCTGACGCCAGGAAGACAATCTATGACGCCGTCGGCCTCATCCGGTTCGACGGCATGCATTACCGCCGCGACATTGGCACCGCCCGCATGGGGGCATAATTCAAAGGAGGCACTATGGATGTTGTGATTTTCATCGGCAGCGAATCCGATTTCGATATCGCCAAAAACGCGATCGAAACCCTCAGGAAGTTTGATATACCGTTCGCACTCGAAATCTGCTCGGCCCACCGCTCGCCCGAGCGGACGCTGAAGCTTGTCCGCAAGTTCGAAGACGAAGGCGCGGAAGTGTTCATCGCTGTGGCGGGCAAGGCCGCCCACCTCGCCGGCGTCGTGGCCGCGCACACGGTCCGGCCGGTCATCGGCGTTCCCGTGGAGAGCGGCGGGCTGGGCGGGCTGGATGCCCTCCTCTCGACCGTCCAAATGCCCAAGGGCGTCCCTGTGGCGACGATGGGCACGGGAGAGACGGGCGCGGCGAACGCGGCGCTGCTCGCGGTCGAGATCCTGAGCCTGAAAAAACCCGCCCTTCGCAAAAAGCTTCTTGAACACAAGAAAAAAATGGCGTCTCAAGTGGAAGCCGATTCCGAAAAGCTCAAGAAGACGCTGTGAGGTTTGATGAACTCGTTCTCGATCCAGAATTTCGGATGCCGCGTCAACCAGGCCGAGTCGTTCGAATGGGCCGAGGGATTCCAGCGACGCGGGCTGCGGCTTGAGCAGGATTCCGGGCTGGGCGATCTCGTCATCGTCAATACCTGCACGCTGACCGGTCGCGCTGACCGCGACGCGCGGAAGTTCATCCGGAAGGTCCTCCGGGAAAATCCGCGGGCCCGGGTCGTCGTTGCGGGATGCCTCGCAGAGCGGAATCCCCGGGAGTTCGATATGATCCCCGGCGTCTGGAAGGTCATCCCTAACAGCGAGAAAGCTTCCTTGCCGGAGCGGCTTTTCCCCCAAGCCGAAGCCGCCACGGGGATTGATATTCGTTCGTTCCGGTCCCGGGCCCTTCTCAAGGTCCAGGACGGATGCAGCGGGGCGTGCACCTTTTGCATTATTCCCAAGGTTCGGGGAAAGAGCGCCAGCCTTCCGAAAGTCGAGGCCCTCAGCCGGATCGAACGCTTCGAAAGCCAGGGATTCAAAGAGATCGTCCTGACCGGCATCCATCTGTGCTCGTATGGTCATGATCTGACGCCGAGATCCTCTCTTCTGGAATTGCTGGGGGAGGTTGAACGCATGTCCGGCGAATTCAAGGTCCGCTTGAGCTCGCTCGATCCCCGGTGGCTGCCCCGGCCGCTTCTTGAGCATTTGGCGACTTCGTCCAAGATCTGCCCTCATTTTCATCTCTCCCTGCAGCACGGATCGGAGCGCATTTTAGAGGCCATGGGCCGGACGAGCACGATTTCGGAATACCGGGAGATCATGGCCTATCTCTGCGGGAGATCTCCCTCGGCCTCGTTGGGCGCCGATATCATCGTCGGATTTCCCGACGAGACGGACGAGGATTTTCGGGCGACCGAGGATTTCCTCGACGGATCGCCGCTCTCCTATTTCCACGTGTTCTCGTATTCGCCGCGGCCAGGAACGGTGGCGTCCGGCTGGAAGCCTGTGGACGAAAAAACGAAAAAGGGGAGAGCATCGTGCTTGAGAAAGATCTCGAAGCGGAAAAACACCGCGTTCCGGAGGAGTTTTAGGAGCGAGGTTCTCGACGGCATCGTCATCCAGAAGGATGATCATGGAGCCGAGGTCCTGACCGCGAATTATATCGATGTCCGCGTTCCTTTATGCGCCGCCGGCGAGGGGGAAGCGGTCAAAGTCAAGATCAGAAAGGTCACGGACAGAGAAACCAATGGAGAAATAATCCCCCCTCTCCCTCTATAGAAAAGAGGGGCCTAGGGGGGATTTGAACAATGAAAGAAGTCGGATGAAACGCATAGCCATCCTTCCGCCCGAGATTTCCCAGAAGATCGCGGCCGGCGAAGTCATCGAGCGGCCCGCGTCCGTGGTCAAAGAACTGGTCGAAAATTCCTTGGACGCGGACGCAATGGATATCAGGGTCGAGCTCCTCGCCGGCGGGAAAAAGCTCATCCGCGTCCGGGACGACGGCCAGGGCATGAGCCGCGAGGACGCCGGGCAGTGCTTCATCCGGCATTCGACGAGCAAGATCTCCAAGGAGGAGGACCTCCTCGCCATTTCCACGTTCGGATTCCGCGGCGAGGCCCTGCCGAGCATCTCCTCCGTTTCCCGCCTGACGCTCAAGACATCGGAAGGCGCGGCCGCTCCCGGGACCGAGGTCGCGCGCGAGGGCGAGGACGTGCTGTCCGTCAGAGATATCGCTTTTCCTCGCGGGACGACGATCGAAGTCCGTGACCTTTTCTTTAACCTTCCGGCGCGTCAGAAGTTCCTGCGCGGCGACCAGTCCGAACTCGGTCAGATCGTCAATTACCTGACGAATGTGGCCCTGGCCTATCCCCATCTCCGGCTCACGCTCGACCACGGCTCCCGAAACATCCTGAATTGTCCGCCGGTCGGAAGCCTCAAAGAGCGGATCTTTCAACTCTATGGAAGATCCGTGCTGGACAGGTTGATCGAAATCGATCACACCGAAAGCGGCAGCCGCCTTTTCGGCTTTTCGTCCCTTCCGCCGGCAGGAAGACCGGATCGAACACGCCAGTTTTTTTTCGTGAATCTGCGCCCCGTCCGGGACAAGATTCTATCCTCTGCCTTGAACCAGGCTTACAGGGGGATCCTGGAAAAAGACCTTTCGCCCGAAGCGTTTTTCTTTTTGACTGTGCCCTATGAGGACGTGGACGTGAACGTTCATCCGGCCAAGGCCGAAGTCCGGTTTAGCCAATCGTCGTCGGTCTTTCAGCTCGTGCTTCGAAGCATCGAGACAGCCCGGAACAAAGTCGGCGGAATCAAGGAGATTTCGGCCGTGTCTCCCGGGATTCCCGGAACCAGGCTGGCCGAACAGATCGACGTTGGGATCCCCTTCAAGGTTGCCGAGGGAGAGACGCGGTTCGAACATCCTCTCCTTGCCATTCCGGGTATTCCTTCGGCTGAACCGGGGCTAGGGCCGGTGCGGCGTGTTTTGGGCCAGTTCGCGAACGCATACATCGTGGCTGAAGACGCGAACGGTCTCCTTATCATCGATCAGCACAACGCCCACGAGCGGGTCCTGTTCGAAAGATATGCGGACATCGACCGCCAAAAAAAGTGGCCGGTGAAGATGAGCCTCATCCCGCTCCTCTTCGACCTTTCGCCTTCGCAGGCGCTGAGCCTCGAAGCCAACCAAGAGATGCTTCAGGGATCCGGATTCCGCGTCGAAGCCATGGGCGGCCGGAGCTATGCCCTTCGGGAGTACCCCGATATTTTCAAACCCGAGGAGGCCCTGTCCGCCCTTCTGTCGCTCCTCGAAGAGATGAAGGAGAGCCTGTCGGAGAGCAAGAAGGAGAGGCTCCTGGCGACGATGGCCTGCAAAACAGCGATCAAAGCCGGCCAACCGCTGCCGAGGGAGAAGATGGATTTTCTCGTTCAAGAGCTTTTTATGACGGCCAATCCATCGCTTTGCCCCCACGGCCGGCCGATCGTCGTCAAAATCGCCAGGTCTCAGATAGAAAAGGGTTTAAAAAGATAAAGACGTCTTCTAGCTCCTCAAATTGACATTCCTTCGAGGCTTTTGTTAACATGATCAAGCTCTTGAACCAAGTGACGTTCTTTTTGGCATAGTTCCTTTAGTCGTCGATTCGCGGGGAGTGGCGCAGCCTGGTTAGCGCGCTTGCCTTGGGAGCAAGAGGTCGTCGGTTCAAATCCGACCTCCCCGATTGTCCCCAAGGCGATGAACATGATGCGCCTGTAGCTCAGGTGGATAGAGCATCTGCCTTCTAAGCAGAGGGTCGGGAGTTCGAATCTCTCCAGGCGCGCTCCTTATTTTTTTCCTTTCAATAGATCTCCACAGGTTTGAGTTTAAATTTGCCTATCCCCCAGCCTGCTTTTTGGATATTAAATTGGATAGATAAAAAGTCTTGTGAAGGAGACGCTTAGACTGAATTATTCATAAATTTCGTCGTTTCCTCGAGAAGAGAATTCGCAGATGGCGCCGAATTCAAGACGAGGGGGACACGATCCCAAATTCCGGAGAATTTGGGTCACGTCCCCGAATTCAGCGCCCGTCTGCAAATTCGCGACCTGGAGAGATAACGTAATTCATGAATAATTCAGATTAATACAAACGCAATTACTAAAGTGACAATGTATGAGCGGCGCCTAGGCCGCCCTCAAGCCCCCGTAGCGGAGGGGGGC
>JALHTW010000078.1 GCA_022866045.1 Candidatus Aminicenantota bacterium
AAAAGAGGGCCGGATCCTTTCGAGCGAAGATGCGGCCGTGGAATGGCTTAAAGCTTACATAAAAGAGTTCAAGGAATGATTGAAGAATCTGAAGTTTGATTTCCGGTTTGACTTTTGAGCAATACGTTTTCCCTTTCTCTTTCAGGTTTTCTCCTTTTTCACTTATGAGCCATTTCCCAAGCATTTCGTTGGCATGATATTTCGCATTACATCGAAATTAAGGCATCATATTCCTCTTGCCTTCCTTGTCTATTATTTTTCTTTTAATATGGCAAGGATCGGGAAGGGCACCTTCTTCTTCTTGACATCGATCATCAGATGGAAATATCATTTTTGGATAGCGGACAGCATATTTTTGACCGTCAGAGGCGGGCTATAGTGTGTGGCCATAAAAAACAAATTCCTTTTGCTTAAGGAGGCAATATGTTGAACAGACGTGATTTCCTTCGGGGCTGTGCGGTCAGCGTCGGCGCGCTGGCCGCGGCGCCGGAAAACGCTCTCGAGCGGATTCTGGCCGCGGGACGCGACACGGCCGGCCTCAGCCCGGAACAGGTCGCGGCCGACGAGGACTTCTGGTTCGAAGTCCAGCAGGCCTTCACCGTAGACCGCAATATCGTCAACTTGAACAACGGCACCGTCCAGAACTACCTGCGCATCGTTCAGGATGCCGTCCGCCGGCACAGCGAGTTTACGGGAAACGCCGCCTGGCACTCGATGGCCGTTCTCAACAACGAAATCGAGAGCTGCCGCCGGCGGCTGGCGTCGCACTTGGGCTGCGATCCCGAAGAGCTCGTCATCTGCCGCGGCGGAAGTGAGGCGGGTCAGATCCCGATCATGGGCCTCGAATTGAAACGCGGTGACGAGGTGGTCTCCACCAACCAGGACTACCCGCGGCTGCTCGGCTCCTGGAGACAGCGTGAGAAGCGCGAGGGCATCGTGCTCAAGATCGTCCCGCTTCCCGCCCCGCCCGTACCGCTCGACCTTTTCTATCGGCTGGTGGAGCAGGCGGTGACGCCGCGGACGAAGGTGATCCTGATCTGTCACATGACCCACTGGACAGGCCAGATGGCGCCGATCCGTCGGATCTCGGACATGGCCCATTCGAAAGGCATTGAAGTGATCGTCGACGGCGCCCACGGCTTCATGCACGTGCCTTTCAAGCTCGCGGACTTCGGCTGCGATTACTACACGGCGAGTTTGCACAAATGGCTGATGGCGCCGCCCGGGAACGGCTTTGTCCGGATCCCGAAGGACCGAATCTCCAAGGTTTGGCCGCTGACGCCGCCGTGGACGGACAATCCGAACGACATCCGCCGCTTCGAAGACGTGGGGACGCGCACCCCGGCGAACCGCGTCGCCATCGCCGAGGCGATCACGTTCAACGAGGGCATCGGCATCGAGCGGAAATCGGCCCGGATCAGATACTTGAGAGACCGCTGGGCCAACCGGCTGCGGACCCTCCCCAAGGTGCGATTCTACTCAAGCCTGGAACCCGCCGAGTCGTGCGGCGTCACGACCTTCGGCATCGAGGGCATGGACATGGCGAAGCTCACCAGCCATCTCCTCGATAAATGGGGAATCGTTGTCTCTCCGATGAAGCACCCCGACGGGTTGATCGACGGAATTCGGATTGTCGTGAATGTGTCATTATCAGCGAGGGAAATCGATTACTTCGCCGACGTCATGGAGAACATCATCAAGAAGGGCGCCCTGGTGTAGGATCGAACGGGCTTATTTTTTCTCCTGGGCGGCTTTGATCGCTTCGATGCGCTTCTTGATCGACTCTTTGATCTGGGGAGGCTGGGCCGGCGCGATCTCCAGAGCTTTCTCGGCCGCTTTAAGAGCATCATCGTATTTTTTCTGCTTCAGCAAAATATCGCTCAGCGTGTTCCAGAAAGAGTAATTGTCCTTGCTCAGCTCGGTTGCTTTTTTCGCCGCAGCCAGGGCGCTCTCAAGGTTTTGGTCCTGGGTGGACCAGAATTGGGCGTATCGGCCGAGCGCGCCGAAATTATCCATATTCTGTTTCAGATACTCGGGCCCGTAAACGGCTAGAGCTT
>JALHTW010000079.1 GCA_022866045.1 Candidatus Aminicenantota bacterium
GAGGAGTAGGGGAGGAAAGTCCGAACTCCGCAGGGCAGGATGGCCGCTAACGACGGCTCCGGGCGACCGGGGGAAAGTGCCACAGAAAACACACCGCCCGCGAGGGTAAGGGTGAAAAGGCGAGGTAAGAGCTCACCGCCCTGACGGTAACGTCAGGGGCAGGGTAAACCCCATCCGGAGCAAGGCTAAACAGGCCCCCTATGGGATGGCCCGTCCCGGGGCGGGTCGGCCGCTCGTCCCCGCGAGCAATCGCGGGGCCAGACAAATAACCGCCCCCGCCTGACGGCGGGAACAGAATTCGGCTTATGTCCCGCTCCAGCCGTTTTTTCTTATCGGAGGTTTGTCGTCGTCCGGGGCGCCAAGCCGGCCCGCCGGCCCCTGTCGTCGGAATTTTTTTATTCTTGACTCAATCCACCTCCAGGATTATCATTTTTTCGTGATGGGGAGGATCAATTCCGAGCTTAACGGGAGAAAAAACGCTTCTCCCCAAAAAAGGAAAATCCGTTAAACTCAAGAATCTGAATGTTGCTTGGCAGCGTTCTCCTGGAGGGCATAAAATGGACCTGAATACTCTTCTTCAGATTGGGATTTCCATAATCCTAATGTCCATTACAATCATAACGGCCTCCAGGATGCGTTAATCCTGACGGATCTTGCCGTTGATCATGACGATCTCGGGCTTGCCCAAGACGTCGAACGACTTGAGCGGGTCGCCGCCCAGGACTTGGAGGTCCGCCAGCTTCCCGGCTTCGACCGTCCCGAGCTCATCGGCCATGCCCAGGATGATCGCTCCGTTCTTCGTCGCGGCGACGATGGTGTCCATGGGGGGAACGCCCAGCTCCAGGAAGTACTTCATCTCGTCGAAGTAGAGGCCGGGATAGAGCCTCATGAATCCGCCGACGCCGTCAGTCCCGATGCCCATCAGGATCTTCCGTTCCCTGGCCTGCTTGAAGAGGGTCTCGTGCATGGCCAGCGTCCAGTGCCGCTTTTCGACGAGGGACCTGGGGACCTGTTTCTGCCGGTAGAGCTCATGGTACACGGCCAGGGTCGGGACGCAGTAGACGCCCTTCTCGGCCATGAGGTCGAGGACGTCGACCTCCATTTCGTTCAGGTGCTCAACGCAATGGACGCCGGCCAGGACGGCGATCCGCGTCATCGATGTCGGCGTGGTGTCGGACTGTCCGCCGCCGTGGGCCGTGATCCTTAGCCCCAGAGTCTTCGCTTCATCCACAGCCGCCTTGGCTTCCTCGAGAGTGAAAGTCGGCAGGATCTTGATGTGCCGGAAGCCCTCCTTCTCCAGCTGGCGCACGGCCTTCCGCCACTCCCAGGGACCGTCCGCGGTGACAATGCCCTTCAGCCCGTCGCCGTGGCCCCCGGTGACCGTGATCCCGACCCCGCAGGGGAAGAGACGGATGCTGTCGATGTAGCCGAGCTGCTGGCCGCGGAGGAGGGCCTGCATGACCTCGACAGGCGAGGCGACGTCGCGGATGGCCGTCACGCCGCACTTGGCGTACATCTGCATGATATGGAGGGCGCGGAGGGTGTCCAGGGAGTTCGTCTCCGTGAAGGCCTGCATACTGTCATAAGGATAAAACGTATGTATGTGGCAGTCGATGAACCCCGGGAGGACGAATTTCCCCCTGACGTCAACTCGCTTTGCGCCGTCCGGGACCTTGACCTGAGCCGCGGGTCCGGCGGCCTTGATCTTGTTGCCCTCGATGAGGACGACGGCATCCGGGATGGGCGCGGCGCCGGTCCCGTCGATGAGGGTCCCTCCGACCAGGGCGGTGACGGGCGTCTCTTTTTTCTCCGGCTGTTGCTGGGAGAAGGAAAAGACGGAGAACGAGAGAACGAGGACGATAAGACCGAGAAGAACGCTTCTTTTTCTGATCATAGTCATGCGATTACCTCCTTATTTCTTCTTCGCCATGAATGTCCCGTTGGGCTGGCGGAAGACGAGTTCGATGACGGCGCCGGCGGCGTCGGTCTTGAATTCCACGCTGTAGTCCGGCAAATCCTTGAGATTGAACTCCGTTCCCCGGGACAGGACCAGCTCATATTCCGGCTGGCCGGCGACGGTCAGGCTCAACGTCTTGTCCCCGCGCAGGGCGACCTGGACCTCAACGCCCGAGAGCTCATACACGCCGACGAATTTTTCGAGTAAGCCTTTTTCGGCAATCTTTTTTTCGGCCGCCCGGGTGAAAACGAGCTCCTTGGCTAAAGGCTCGAAGCGCACGGACAGGCTGGCGATCTGGCCTTTCAAATCGGTGGCGAAGGACACCTTCTGCTTGAACTCTCGGCCGAGGAGAAGGGCGTCGAGCTCAAAAACGTCATAATGATAATGGGCGAGGGGGCCCTCCAGGACAGGGGTTTTCATCTTCAGTCCATCCTCGCCTTTGGCGACCGAGACCGTCCCGTAGGCCGGATGTTCATAGTCGCCGGCGTAGTGCTCGAGAGGATGGGAGGGCGTCGTGTTGAGTATGCGGTCTTTGTCGACCTCCTTCCTTCTCTTTTCGGCCTCCGGCCGGCTCTTAGCCTGCTGGTCTCTCGTCCGTTTGCTCCAGTCGATCTGGTCCAGGCCGAGGATCCGGTCGATGAGGTTGTAGAGGACGAAGGTCGGCACCGAGTTGCCGTTCAGGTTCGACAGGATGATGGCGCCAAAGTTGTCCCGCGGCAGGAAGGCCACCATGGCGAAGAACCCGTCGACGGAGCCGCCGTGCTGCACCAGAAGATGTCCCCGGTAGGGCATGACCATCCAGCCCATCGCGTAGCTCGAATAGAGGATCTCGTCGTGCTGGATGGACTGCTGCATGACCATCTGAGGGGAATGGACCTGGCCCAGCGAGGCTTCGGAGACGATCTGCTTATCGCCGAATTTGCCTTTGTTCAGGTTGAGGAGGACCCAGTTCGCCATATCCAGGACGTTCGAGTCGATCGAGCCGGCCGGCCCGATCGCAGCGACATCGCGGAAGGGCACTTGCTCGATCTTGTCCTTGATCTCCATGTAGGGCTGGGAAAAATCCGCCGTCTTTTGGGTTTCCGTGACCGAGAAATTCGTTTCCTTCATGCCGAGCGGCTCGAGGATCCTCCGGCGGGTAAAGTCCTCCCAGGTTGTCCCGGAGACCTGGCCCGCTAGATAGCCCGCCGTCAAGTACATGAGATTCTGATACTGCCACGCGGCGCGGATCTCCTGGGTGGGCTCCAGGTAGCGCAGCCGCTCAAAGAGCTCCTCCCGGCTGAATTGCCCGCCTATCCACATCAGGTCATGGCGGGCGACGCCGGTCCGATGGGAGAGAAGGTCCCGGAGCGTCGCGTGCTCGGAGGCGTACTCGTCGGCGAGCTTGAACGCCGGAAGGTAGGTCCGCACCGGCTTGTCCCAGGCAACCTTCCCTTCGGCGACGAGAATCGCGATGCCCGTCGCCGTGAAGGCCTTGCTGCTGGAGCCGATTGGGAACAGCGTGTGCGGGGTGACCTTGAGCCCCTGTTTGACGTCCCGCAATCCGAAGCCTTCCGCGTAAATCACCTTCCCGTCTTTGACGACCGAAACCGCCAGGCCCGGGACTTTCCATTCGGCCATGGTCTTGGTCACGAATTCATTGAATCCCTTGAAGTCGACCGGCTTCTCCACTTTGGCCGCCGCGCCCAGGGGCGACAGGCTGAAGAAGAAAAGGATCAGCAGGGCTAAAAGACCGTTGCGAAGTCTAGACATCAATTTCCTCCTTTCAGACTTTTTTCAGTTTCTAAAGATAAGAATCTCCTTTTTGGCTGTGTCGGCCGAGCGGGGCTCTTTGTAGCAATTTACCCCTCGGATTAGCCTCGAAAAATATAAATCACGATTTATGATATGTCAAATAATATTTGGCGGAGTGTCTACCGCGTGCTGTTCCATCATTTTGAGCGTTTCCTTGCGGCATACTGGGTTTTAGGTCCACAGCCGGGTGAGGGCCATGACGAAACCCGAGGCCGAGCGGGTGGGCAAATACATGATCCGGCCGGTTCTGGCCTTGGAACGGCTGATGTTTCTGGAGCCAGAGGGCAAGATCGGTTACCGATACGGTCAGGATGCAGCCGGTCTGGAGACGATGGACTATCTGGAGTTTATCGGCCGGGTGACTTCCCATATCCCCGACAAGGGCCAGGTTATAGTTCGTTATTATAACCTGTACGCCAACGCTCACCGGGGAAAGGTGCGGAAAGGGGAATCTCTCCTCTGACGCTGCGGATGAGCGAGGAAGAATGGAAGCCCGTCCCTTCCAAGGGCTGGGCGGCCATGATCCGGAAAGTCTATGAGGTCGACCCGATGGTCTGTCCGAAATGCGGCAGCACGATAAAGGTCATCGCTTTCATCACGGATTTTCAGGCAGTGGACTGTATCATTGACCACCTCAAGAGCTGACGTTTATAGCGGAGAAGCCGTCGCCGTCGCGCGTCTTGACCGAGGTCGCCCTGATGGCGGCCGAGCAGCGGATGGAGTATTTTTAATGACCGGCGATTTTTTTTTGGGGGGGGGGGAGGCGGGGAGGTCTGTCGTCGTCGGGAAGATCTTGCGGTCGTCGGGAACAATGATTCAGCCGGAAGCTCTCCGGCCCAGCCATTTTTATGTTCTTGACAGTGTTCCTCGGCCCGCGATATAGTCATTTTAGGATGAGGATTATCGATTCCAAGCATAATGGGAGCGAAAGTCGCGCAACACGAGAAACCAATTTCTTATAAATTTATGGAGGTAATGAACGATGAGTAAAGTAATAACAGCAGTTGGAATTGCCGTATTGATGTTAGCCTCAGCATTGCCAGCAAATGCAGCAACACAGGTACAGGCAACGAGTGCGGAGAGACCCGGTGCCGTAGTAGCAGTGGCAAAGAAGTTAAACGTAGTCTCTGAGCAGTATAACAATAGAGTTGCTGACGCAGTTCAAGCGGGCCTGGAGAGAACCGGCCCAGGAGAGCCATTTGAGAATGGTAACTACTACTACATCATCCCCGGGCAGGCAGATAGATGGAGAGGGAAATATGTTGCCCTGAACGGCAAAGTCGATAAGCTGGTGAAGTTGATAATCGAGCAGGGACCAGAGAAAAAGATCCTTACTACCGGCGAGACCTGGGAGGTAGGCGGCGGCTGGAAATTGACAGCCAACTCAATAGATGCCAAGGCAAGCCCGCGGCTGGTCTGGATTGGCCTGTCTAAGGATGGAGTCATTAGGGATGACAAAGTAGTCTCATGCTGCGCCCCCTCAGCCAAGCCGATATACACCTACGTTGAGAAGAACCTTGCAGGCGAATATGATGTGCCGGTGTTCGTGACCTATGTGGACAGCGTGTGGGCAGGTGCAACAAGCGATATGGTGCAGCTCAGATATACATGGGCCGTCTCAACCTCCGTGACAACAGTCAAGAACTTAGGGACGAAGTAAGTTGTGAAACAAAAGGGGACGCGGACCCTTCTCGCTGCCATCGCAGCAGGTGTACTGATTGGTGGCACCGCACTGGAGGAATTGGGGTTGCGGTAGGAATGCCGGGCACCCGGCACCTCCCGCACAGATCCGTACGGGCGCAGCTAGCGCATACGGCTCCTACCTCGGATACATAGCGTCAAAGCGTTGCTCAGGATAAGGATGAAGCACGCACGAGCGGGGCAACCAGCGATCATACAGCGGCCCCAGGCGTTGCCCATTCGGACGGCGCTTCTGACCCCGACGGCGAATTACATGCCGCCAGAGCCGCTCGCGGAACACATTCAGGCTTGCCGTATTCCCTGGTATAGCGTGGTACTGAAAGTATCCCCGGAGCACTGTCTGCAGCCAGGCTCCTGTCTGGCGTAGTCGGTCATGCATCCGCGCTCGCGCTGCCTACGAATGC
>JALHTW010000080.1 GCA_022866045.1 Candidatus Aminicenantota bacterium
CTGCTGTGTTTCGAGCGGCAGAGAGGCCATGGTCTTTTCGTACGGGTCGGAGACGATCTTGCCCTCCGATTTCAACGAGACCGAAACATCCTTGATCTCTTTCATGAAATCCAGCGGGAAAAGGTCCTCGGCGCTGATTTTAAGTTTGGTCAGCTCTTTGAGCTCCTTGGAAGAATAGCGGAGCGTGACCCGGACGAATTTTTTCCCGGCCGCGTCCTGGAACTTGACGGCGCTGGCCACCGAAATCCTCGCTTCGCTGCCCATGAAGTTAATGAGGGCCGGTTGAGAGTCGACTTGGGCTTGGAGATAGGCCGTCTGGACCCGGGCGAAGTCCTCTTCGGAGGTCAGGCCTTGCTCCTTGAGCTTGAGCGAGCGCTCGAAATCGCCTTTCGTTTTCTCGAGCTGAAGCTGGGCTTTTTTGAGCGTTAAAAGTTTCATCGTCTGGGACTGCCCCTCCTGGGCGCCGGCGATATTATTCAGCGCCCAGAACAAAAGGATGAAGGCGATGATAATTGTCAGGAATTTCTTCATGATCTGACCTCCCATGCATCTGTCAACTTAATATTCTTCTTATCCAAGCTGGTTCCTATGGCTTTGTCAAGCCTGCCGAGAGAAAGGGTGTAATCGATGATGGCCCGCAGCTCAAACGTCCGCGCTTGAGCCAGGTCCCGCTGGTATTGAAGGACCCGGAAGCTATCGCTCATGCCGGCCTTGAGCTTGGCCTCCTCCGCCGCCAACTTCTGCTCGGCGAGCTCGCGGGCGGCTTTGTAGGCGTCGACCCTTTCATAATTCGTCTGCACGGCCCGCACCGCAGAGCGGATTTCGAGAAAGGCCGCCTGCTCCGTATTCTTCATGCGGGCCAGTTCCTGGGCGAGAGCGGCTTTAGCCTGAGCCTGGGCGGCCCGGGAGAACACGGTATTCAAAGGGACGTCAAGGGAGAGAGACACCGACCAGTTATTATATCTGAAGCCGAACGCATCGCGCATGGCTATGGACGCTCCTCCCGGGATTGATCCGAGGATGATTCCCGTCAGGGGATTGTCATCGAGATAGAGGATCCGCTCTCCCGAGATTCCGGGGCTCCAATAGCCGGCGTTCAGATTCAGCGCCGGAAGGGTTTGGTTCTTGGCGTAGGAAAAGTCGAGCTCCCTGTTCTTAACGGTGATCTCGGAGGATTTCAAGTCTGGCCTGTTTTTCAGGGCCGTCGCCAGCGCTTCTTCGAAACTGATGTCTCTTTTTTCAAAAGGCGGCCGGTCGGCAGGGACGATCTCCTCGACGGTTTTTGTTGCCGGCAGGTGGATGAGCGTCCTCAAGTTATCCGCGTAGTCCTTGACCAAGAGTTCCCCCTGGAGGATGTCCGCTTTGCGGGCCGCAACTTCGGCCTGGGGGCTCAGAATTTCTTTGGGAGCCAGGGTTCCAATGTTCACTTCCTTGCGGCTTTTGTCCAGAAGGTCCTCGGCCAGTTTCAGGGACTGCCTGCGGACATTTTGCGATTCGATGGCGTAGACAAGCTCCCAATAGGCTTGCTCGACCGAATAGACGGTCTCGAGGAGGGCGCTCTTGAGGTCGCTCTCTGCGATGTCGCGGTTATTTCGGGCGACAAGAATCTCCTTCCGGCTCATCTCCAAGCCGAAATTCTTCAGGAGGGGTTGGCTAAACGAGAAACTCAGCGTGCTGCCGTAGCGGGGATTGATCGTCTGGAACCGGGCGTTCGTCTGGTTCTTGTAGGCGCCCAGGGAGACCGAAAACGTGCCTCCTAAGGGGATTGTCTGCTCGAGGGCGGCCGAATAATTCATGTAGGAAGACGTCACCTCACCGGCCGCGTCGATCCAGGAGTACGATGCCGAATTCTGATTCTGCTTCCCGAAATCGAAGGTAAGGCCGGGGAGGAATTTTTCCTGGGCTCTGGACACGGCCAGGTCGGCCAGCTCGGAGCTGTAAACCTGGACGGCCAAGCCCAGGTTGTGCTTGACCGCATGGACAATGCATTCATCCAGGGTCAACTTGGCCTGTCTATCCTGCTGCGCTCCGGCAGGCAGGAACAAAGATAAGCTCAAGAAAACGAAACCGAGAAATTTCTTTCCTATAATTTTCATTCGCTGTCTCCGCTTCATCGAAAAAATCCTAGATTAGTCCGCACCGCGGTTTTTTCAGGGTTCTATAATAGCAATATTCGTGCCAGACAGTAATTGGCAAGGTTCCAGAGGAAATTCCGGCTTAAAACGGCCACGGTCGAAAAATATGAGTAAGAAATTGCTCGATGTTGTGTAATTCGTTACCCGGGAATATTCTGAATAAGCGCAGTCTCGTGGATTGATGGATAAGCCCTCATGATTTCGAAGATCCGCCCTGAACGATGGGAATAATCCCTTATTCCAGCTTTAGAAAAGAGGGGATGGGCGGGGATTTGAGGCCAAATTTTCAAGGTCCTGCAGGTCGAATTAGGCTAGGATCGTACTCTCATACGCTTTGGACTTGATCGTGGCATAAAATTTGCAAAATGTTGAAAGGACCGGGACTATAGCGATGTCCGCTAGAGAATTCGGTGTGCGTCACCGAATTCTTCCGGATTCTGGTATAATGAGTGTTGAAAAATCGTCCATTGCCTCCGAGGAATGTGAATCATGGAAGAACGGCAGGGCCGCAGCCATGAATAGAACGATCCGGGC
>JALHTW010000081.1 GCA_022866045.1 Candidatus Aminicenantota bacterium
CCCTGAAGGGTGGCCCGGAACGATTCCGGCTTCCATCCTCTCAGGGTGCCATAGACTATGACCGGAGGGCCGTTGGCGTTATAGGCGGCTCCCAAGATTCCGGCCAAAAGACCGAAAAGAAAAATCGGCCGGTCGCTTTTTAAACGAAGGAGGCCGGGACGGATCAGATTATAAAGAGAAAAAAGAAGGATGACGACGGCCAGGACGAGACTCACGATGTTCTCGTCGATGTGTTTGAGAAAGAGGAGGCCGATGGGGATGCCGACCAGCGTGGAGACGATCAAAGTCAAGGTGCTTTTCAGGTTGATATGGCGCCATTCCTTGATCAGGAGGACGACGGCGATGGTCGGGCCGATGAAGGCCATGAGCGGTGTGGCCTCGCGAATCGAGATGACCAGAGCCAGCAGGGGCATGCCGATGAGCGCGTCGCCGAAGCCGAATGTCGCGCGGACGAGCGTTGCGGCGAACACGATCAGGAGAACCGGCAGGATCGGAACGTCGAAGGTCATTGGCGCGTTGATTATTCTATCGAATTTCCGAGTGTTATTAAAGACGCGCCCTGCTCTTTTTCGGCTTGACATCTGCGTCGAATGGCAATAGATTTTATGGTGTTCAATTTTATGTTGAGAGGATAAGGTCATGATTAAAAAATTCATTCCTGCGGTGCTCTGTTTTTCGCTGATGCTGACACCGTCCTTTCAGGTCGCTCAGCAAAAACAACTGGACGTTCCTTACGTCCCGACGAAATATCCCGTCGTGGATGAGATGCTGCGAATGGCCGACATCCAGAAGAGCGACATCGTTTACGACCTCGGCTGCGGAGACGGCCGCCTCGTTGTCGGTGCCGCGCAAAAGTACGGCGCTCACGGGGTCGGATTTGACATCGATCCCGAACGCATCCAGGAAAGCTGGGAAAACGCCACCAAGGCCGGTGTTAAGAACCTTGTCCAATTTTTTGAACAGGACCTTTTCCAGGCCGATTTCCATGAGGCCACGGCCATGACCATCTATCTGCTCACCAGCGTCAACCTTAGATTGCGGCCGAAGCTGCTCCGGGAGCTCCGGCCCGGGACGCGGCTCGTTTCCCACAATTTCGGCATGGGCGAATGGAAGCCGGACCAGTCTTCGGAAGTGATGGTCGACGACATCTCCCACGACGTCTTTCTGTGGATCATCCCGGCCAATGTCAGCGGGACCTGGACGTGGAACATGGGAAAGCCGGCGGTCAAGGGCGAAATGAACCTCGAGCAGCATTTCCAGGTTCCTTCGGGCAGCGCGACGGTCGGCGGGGCGGCCACTGAGATTAAGGATTTGACGCTCAAAGGAGACCAGATCCGGTTCGTCATAGATCGGCCGGTCGAAGGGAAACTCGTCTCCATGGTCTTCGAAGGGAAGGTCGCCGGACATAACATCAGCGGAACGATCAAGTTCCAGGCGGGCGGCAAGGAAATGATCTGGGAGTGGAAGGCCCGCCGCAACCTGGCTACCGAAAAGCCGATCGACGCCGAGCAGGGAAGAACTTCCCGTTTCACGCTTCATTAAATAATTCGGGGATATGGTGCGCACCTGTCCCCATTTTCCGCGGACAATTCCGTTTTCGTTATTGCTCGCACGGAAAATAGATTATAACGAAGAAGACCTTTTTAAATGCCGTAGCAAGAAGGAAAACGGATTATAAGCTATGCCGACGAGAAGGGAATTTATAAAGAATTCCGCGATCATAGCTGGGGGCACGATTTTTGGGGGCAGCGAGTTTATAACCAGGAGTCGCGGGGAGCGTTTTGTAAAAAACCGGGTCATTTCCGTCGCTGCCGAGGATATGCTCAAGGAAGGAGCGTACAATCCCGAGGCCGTCCACCGGGCGTTTGCCGCGGGATTAAAGGAAACAACGGGCCAAAACACACTCGAGAATGCCTGGTCGTCCCTGTTCTCCCCCGTTGACGTGGTCGGGATCAAGATCAATTGCATCGGCGCGCCGAAGATATCCACGTCCCTGGCTTCGATCAACGAGACGGTCGCCGGGCTTAAAAGCGCCGGTGTCAAAGAAAACAATATCATCATCTGGGACCGGACAGACCGGGAGGTCGCCCGAACAGGGCTTCAGATCAATAAAAGCACGACGGGAGTTCGCGCCCATGGCACCTCCACCGTATCAGAAGCGGTCTTGCCCTGGGTTGAGGGCTATGACAAAAACGTCTATGTTTCCTTCGATGACGGAACTCTCAAAAAATACAGGGAACTCATCAAGCGAGATTTTACGAAAGAGGCATCGCATCGGGAGATCTTCAATTCCGTGACCTGGCTGTGGATGCTCATTCAGCAGGGAAATGAAAAAGCCAAGAAATACAGCGCCGAAATCAGGCGATTGTACATGGATTACAGCGATCGGGAAGGGATCAAAAAAATCGCCGAAGAAGTCGCGGATTTGTTCAATGATGTGACCATTGAAGATGAAGAAAAATCCTGCCTGTCCAATATCGTCACAAAGGACATCACCAAACTCATCAATATCGCGGTGCTCAAGCACAATGAGGACAGCGGCGTGACATGGGCGACGAAAAACATCGCCTTGGGCGTCACGACAAACAAGGTCCGTTTTCATATCGATTACTGCACCAAAGCCATTCCCGAGATCCTCAGCGTGCCGTGTTTAAAAGACAAAATGGTCTTGCATATCGGCGAGGCGGCTAAAATATCCACGGTCAGCGTCGCCGGAGCGCAAGTCGCTTATGATAATCGGATCTTTTTCAGCCGGGACCCGGTGGCTATGGACAGGATCGGTCTTGATATTTTGGAGGCCAAAAGGAAAGAACATAATCTGGAGCCAATCAGAGACATTTCAACCCATGTCGCCGCCTGTGCCGGAAAAGGACTCGGCACCGATGATCTGACGAAAATCGATCTTCGGGAATTGAAAGCATAAAAATTCGGTAACAGGCACGTAGCCTGAATTATTCATGTCCCCGCCGCGAAGGCCCTTAACGGCCGTCCTCTTTAATTTCAGGCCTCGATATGATAAAAGGAATAGGAACATTTTAAAGGATTTGAACGATGCCCGAGGAAATCCCGAAGCGTTACGAACATAAGCAATACGAGACGCAGATTTACGCGCGTTGGCTCGCCGCCGACGCCTTCGCCGCCGTTCCAGACGGCCGGCAGAACCGCTATGTCATCATGATGCCGCTGCCTAATGTCACCGGCGCTCTCCACATGGGCCACGCCATGGACAACGTCATGCAGGATTTACTCATCCGCTGGCACCGGATGATGGGGGACAACACGCTCTGGATGGCTGGCACGGACCACGCAGGGATCGGGACTCAGGCCGTCGTCGAAAAGCGGCTGTTCGAGCACGAGGGAAAGACCCGGCATGACCTCGGACGCGAAGGGCTCGTGGCCAAGATCCAGGCCTGGAAGGATGAGTACCGGGAGCGGATCATCCGCCAGCAGCAGAGCATGGGCTGCTCCTGCGACTGGCTGCGTCAGCGGTTCACCATGGACGCCGTCTGCACCAGGGCGGTCCGGGAGGCCTTTTTCCGTCTGTTCCGCGACGGGTTGATCTACCGCGGCAACAGGCTCGTCAACTGGGACTGCCAGCTTCAGACCGCGGTTTCTGACGACGAGATCGTCCATGAGAAAGTGCAGGGGCATTTCTGGCATATCAAGTATCCGATCATCGACCCGAAGCCCGGCGAACCGGAATTCGTGACGGTTGCGACGACGAGGCCGGAAACCATGCTCGGTGATACGGCTGTGGCCTGCCATCCCGACCCGTCCGGCGAGCTCGATAAGCAAGTCCGGACGATACGGGAGCGGATGGAAAGCGCTTCGAAGAAAGAGAAGGAAGAGCTCGGCAAAGAGCTCGAACGGATCGAGGAGCGCAAGAAAAGCCACCTCCCGCATCTGCTCCAGTTCAGGGAGATGGCCCGGCAAGGGAGAAAAGTGCTGCTGCCTTTGCTCGACCGCGAAATCCCGCTTATTCTCGATGAATGGGCCGATCCATCGCTCGGCTCGGGTTGCGTGAAGATCACCCCCGGCCATGACCCCAACGACTATGATGTCTGGGGCCGCCACAAGGACAGGATAAACATCATTAACATTCTCAATCCCAACGGCTCGCTCAACGCCAAGGCCGGGCCTTACGCCGGCCTTGACCGCTTCGAAGCCCGCAAGCGTGTCATCACCGACTTAAAAGCGCAAGGCCTTCTCGAAGACATCGAAGATCGCGAGATCGAGATCGGCCACTCCGACCGGTCTAAGACGCCCATCGAGCCGTATTTGAGCAAGCAGTGGTTCGTCCGGATGGGCGACGTCGAGGGCGGCATCCTGTGCGGAGCCGGCACGAAGAAAAAATTCCGGGCCACCGGGCTGGCCCAAGTTGCCATTGACGCGGCGAACGGGAAACTGAAATCGCCGAGCGGATGGGGCTTGACCTTTCATCCTGACCCTGTCCGATACGGCGGGACCTACACGAGCTGGCTGGCCGAAAAGCGCGATTGGTGCATCAGCCGCCAGCTCTGGTGGGGCCACCGCATCCCTATCTGGAAGGCGGGAGTTGACGGCGTCGATCTCGCCGGGGCCATCGCTTCCATCCCCAAGGCCGAAAGCTCCGGGCTCTGCGCCTGGATCGCCGACAGCGAAGGCCGGCTTTATCGGACCGACGAGATCTATGGCCTCGATCCGAAAAGCCGCTTCGATATTCTGATCTCACTCCAGAATGCGGCCGCCGAGGAAAAATACGCGGCCGCGCTTGAGTCCGCCGGCTTTGCTCAGGATCCCGATGTCCTCGACACCTGGTTCAGTTCCGCGCTCTGGCCGTTCAGCACGCTCGGCTGGCCCGACCCCGCGACGGCCGAGCTCGAACCCGGCCAGCGGTCGCTCGGCATCGTGGACGGCGGCGAGGACTGCCTGAGCTATTACTATCCCGGCTCGTGCCTCGTCACCGCCCGCGACATCATCACTCTCTGGGTCGCCCGCATGCAGCTCATGGGGTTGTACCTGCTGGGCGACGTGCCCTTCACGGACTGCTTCATCCACGCCAACATCCAGGATGGGAAGGGCGAGCGGATGAGCAAGAGCAAGGGCAACGGCATCGATCCCGAAGACATCATCGACAAATACGGATCGGACGCGATGCGCTACGTCCTGTGCGACATGCAGACCGGCACGCAGGACATCAAGCTCCCCGTGCAGGCGGTCTCGCCTTACACGGGTGAGCTTGTGGATTTAGCCGCGGCCAAACACGGCCGGTCGATCTTCACGTATATCTGCCCCAAGACCGGAAAAGAATTTGATGTTTTGGGAACCATGCCCGACCTGCCCATGGCTAAAATCATCAGCGAGAGGTTCGATATCGGCCGAGCGTTTTGCACAAAGCTGTGGAACGCAGCCCGGTTCGCCTTGATGAATTTGGGCGAGCATAAATTCGTCCCGCTCGCGCCGGATAAGCTTGCGGCGGAAGATCAGTGGATTTTATCGCGGCTGTCGAGGGTGATCGCCAAGGTCACCGAAGAGCTCCAATCCTATAATCCCTCCGCCGCCCTCAGTGCGGCCCGCGAATTTTTCTGGGGCGAGCTGTGCGATTGGTATCTTGAACTCATTAAACCCCGCTTGAAGGACGAGGCTTCGGCGCCGGTCGCGCGGTCGGTCCTGGCCCTCGCCCTCGATCAAGTCCTGCGGCTTTTCCATCCCTTTGTCCCGTTCATTACCGAAGTGCTCTGGGAGAGGCTGAATGTCCAGTGCCCTAGCCGCGGGCTGGAGAAGCCGATCTCTTCATCCGAGCTTTTGATCTCCGCCTCGTGGCCCGAGCCCGAGCCGGAAAGGGAAGACCGGCAGAACGAGGCGGATTTCGCGCTCGTCCAAAACGTCATCCGCGGTATCCGCGAATTCCGCTCGCTTCATAACATCCCGTCCAGCCGGAAGCTCGACGCGTTAATCAAGGCGGATGGAAAATCGGCTGATATATTGCGGCCCATGAGCCATCTCATCAGGCATATGGCCGCCCTCAAATCCCTCGAAGTCGGGCCGGACGTCAAGCGCCCGGCGACCGCGGCCGGCCAGGTCATCGGCGATGTTGAAGTTTACCTCGCCGGTGTGATTGACGCGGACAAGGAAAGGGAACGGCTGGAGGCCCGGCGAAAAAAGCTCGTCGATGACGTCCAGAAGACCGAAGCCCGGCTGTCCAACGAGAGCTTTATCCAGCGCGCGCCGGCCGATGTCGTCGAAAAGGAAAAGCAGAAGCTTCAAGAGCTGCGGTCTGAGATCCACTTGATCGAAGCCAACATCAAAGCCCTGTGAATTCGGTGGGCGTCATCGAATTCAATTCCCGGTATGCAGAAAAAGTTTCGTATTGCCAGGCGCCGTTTTTCCTAAGATTCTTAGACTGCGATCGTCCCTTTCAAGAATGTCCGAGCGTGTCCTCCGATGAGAACGCGTTTTCCCTGGAGTTCGCAGAACAGCTCTCCGCGGCGTTTGGAGAGCTGGAAGGCATATAACTTCTTTTTATGAAGACGCTTGGCCCAGAAAGGGATGAGGAGCGTATGGGCTGAGCCCGTGACCGGGTCTTCGAGGATCCCGGCCCGGGGCGCAAAAAACCGCGAGACGAAGTCGCTTTCGTCGCCTTCAGCCGTGGCGATGATGCCCAGGCAGTCGAGCTTGTTGAGCTCGGCGAAATCAGGTTGGAGGGCGAGGATGTCCGCTTCTGTCTTGAAAACGGCAAGATAGTCCCGCCCTTTCAAGACCTCTTTCGGCTTTTTTCCAAGCCCTTTAAGAAGGGCGGCCGGCGGGGAGCCAACTGGGATCGGGTCGTAAGCCGGGAAATCGAGATAGATCAAGTCTTTTTTCAGGGAGGCTTTTAACTCCCCGCTTTTGGAAAGAAACGTAATATGAGGTTTGGCATGTCCGAGGTGCTTGAAGATCACGTGGGCCGAGGCGAGCGTTGCGTGCCCGCATAAGTCGACTTCGATCGCGGGCGTGAACCAGCGGATCTTAAACACGCTCCCTTTTCTCACAAAGAAGGCGGTTTCCGACAAATTGTTCTCCATGGCGATGGACTGCATAGCTGCGGCCGGGATCCATTTTTCAAGCGGGCAGACGGCGGCGGGATTGCCGCCGAAAATCTTATCCGTGAAAGCATCAACCTGATAGATCGGGATTTTCATCGCTCCTCCTTTTCATCTTAAAAATAACCGACATGTTAATCCTAGCCCTTTGGCCTCGATCTCGCAACAAACGATTATCAATCGTAAGCAATTCTTTTTCCGATGTCGGGCCAATTATGGGCGGGGTCCTGTCGCGGCTCTTCCCCGGCCGTGCTCGCCGCCAAGCCGCTGCGCGCGGGCGGGGAGCCCCTTCGCCGCGCCACCCCTGCACGACGAGCGGCGTCCGGAAAAAGAATTGCCTGCATTTTCGTGGGACTAAAGTCCTCTTTCAGGAATTCATCCTTTTTCCTTATTGAAAACAGGATCTCCCTTCGCGTTGACCGTTGTTTCTGCCTGTGGTATGAGTGAGCCGTGATCACATATCCCCCTGAACTTCCGATCACGGCCATGCGCGCCGAGATCGTCCGGGCCGTTCAAAAATATCAGGTCGTCGTCATCTCGGGCGAGACCGGCTGCGGGAAGAGCACCCAGATCCCGAAAATGTGCCTCGAGGCTGGCCGCGGCCGCCGCGGCCGGGTCGGCTGCACTCAGCCCCGCCGCATCGCCGCGATCACGATCGCCCAGCGCATCGCCCAGGAGCTCGGCGAGGCGGTCGGCCGCACGGTTGGCTACAAGATCCGCTTCGACGACAAGACCTCTCCTGAGACGCGCATTAAGATCTTGACCGACGGGATGCTGTTGGCCGAGACGTCATCCGATCCCCGGCTTTTGGAATACGACACCATCATCATCGACGAGGCCCATGAGCGGAGTCTGAACATCGATTTCCTCTTGGGCATCGCCAAAACGCTCGCTCCCCTCCGGCCGGACCTGAGGCTCATCATCACCTCGGCGACGCTCGACATCGAGAAATTCTCAAAGGCGTTCGAGGGTGCGCCCATTCTCGAAGTCAGCGGTCGCCTTTATCCGGTCGATGTCGAATACCGGCCCCCGGACCCGGGAGACCTGGACGAGGGCGACGCTGACTACGTGGAAATGGCCGTCGAGGCCGTGGCTGATCTCAGGGCGGAAAAGCCGGCCGGGGATATCCTCATTTTCATGCCGACCGAGCAGGATATTTTGGAGACCTGCGAGATCCTTGAAGGCCGGAGGTTGGCCGGCGTCACGATTCTGCCCTTATACGCCCGGCTTCCCGGCGCAGAGCAGGGCCGGGTGTATTCGGTCACGGGCCCGAAGATCGTGGTCGCGACGAACGTCGCCGAGACATCGCTCACGATCCCCGGCATCAAATATGTCATCGACACGGGCCTGGCCCGGATCTCTCAGTATCTGCCCGGATCGCGGATCAACAGCCTTCCGATCCGGCCCATCTCCAAAAGCAGCGCCGACCAGAGAAAAGGCCGCTGCGGGCGGGTCCAGAAGGGCTTGTGCGTCCGGCTGTATGAGGAGGAGGATTATTTGGCCCGGCCGCAATTCACTCCTCCCGAGATCCTGAGGTCGAACCTCGCCGAAGTCATCCTGCGCATGATCGACCTCAACCTCGGCCATCCCCTGAAATTCCCCTTCGTGGACAGGCCGAATCCGAAGAACGTCGAGGACGGATATGAGTCCCTCGTCGAGCTGGGAGCGATCTGGCGAAAAGGGGAGGAGCCTGTGCTCACGGGAAAGGGCCGGTTGATGGCCCGCCTGCCGTTCGATCCGCGGATCTCTCGCATGCTCATCGAAGCTCAGAAAGAGAATTGCCTCCGGGAAGTGGCTGTCATCGCCGCGGCCCTGAGCATCAGGGACCCGCGCGAGCGGCCTCCGGATAAAACGGCCCAGGCCGACGCCATGCACGCGGCCTTCCGCGATCCCGACTCTGATTTTCTGTCGCTCGTCAACATCTGGAACCGCTATCACGGCGATTTGGCCGGGCTTGCAAGCCACGGCCAGAAGCGGGGGTTCTGCCGTGAGCATTTTCTTTCTTTCTCGCGCATGCGCGAGTGGAGCTTGATCCACAACGAGATTCTCGACATCTTGAGAGAGCTGAAGATTCCTCTCGGCCGGACGCAGAGGGCCGAGATGTCGAAAGATCTTTATGCCGCCGTCCACAGGTCCATCCTGAGCGGCTATCTCTCCAACATCGCGGTTCACAAGGAAAAAAACATGTTCACGGCGGCAAGGGGCCGGGAGGCCATGATCTTTCCCGGCTCAACGCTTTTCAACAAGAATGCGTCCTGGATCGTCGCCGCGGAAATGGTCCGAACGAGCCGGCTGTTCGCCCGGACGGCGGCGAGGACGAGCGCTGAGTGGCTGGAGGCCCTGGGCGGAGATCTCTGCCGCTATTCCCACGCCAACCCGCGCTGGGATCGGGGGAGAGGGCAGGTCGTCGCCGAGGAGCGCGTGGCGCTTTTCGGCTTGGAGATCGTTTCGGGGAGGATCGTTCCATACGGACCCATCGATCCCGAGGAGGCCCACCGCGTCTTTGTCCGGTCCGGCCTCGTCGAGGGGCATGTCAAGGACCATTTCGATTTTCTCCGTCATAATCTTGACTTGCGCCGGCGGCTGTCAGTGATGGAAGAGAAGCTGAGACGCCGGGACATCCTTGCCGATGAAAAGATCATGGCCGATTTTTATTCCAGGCACCTCGCCGGCATCTATGACGTTCGCGGGTTGAGAGAGCGGATCCGGCGCCGGGGAGACGACGCGTTCCTGAAGATGAAGGAAACAGACCTTCTTCGATCTTTTCCCGACGAGAAAGAGCTGGCCCTCTATCCCGATGAGCTGCCCATCGGCGGCCGGCGGTTTAAGGCTTCGTACAAATTCGCCCCGGGAGACGAGGACGACGGCGTCACTTTGAAGATTCCGGCGGAACAAGCCGGGCGGATCCCCGCCGAGCCCTTGGAATGGGGCGTTCCGGGATTTCTCAAGGAGAAGATCACGGCCCTCATCAAGGGGCTTCCGAAAAGATACCGGAAGCTGCTCGTACCCGTCTCCGATACGGTGGATGCCATCGTCCAGGATATCGAACCTTCGGATGCGTCGCTCTTCGAGACTCTGGCTCGCTTCGTCAAACAGAGATACCGCGCCGAAATTCCGGCCTCCGAATGGGCGGAGGTGGAACTGCCGAAGCATCTGAAACTGCGTCTCGCCATCATCGACCCGCATGGGAAAGAACTGGCCGCGGGCCGGGATCTCGAGGCCATGAGGCGCGACCGCCGGGAAGCGGCCCGGGCCGCGGCGCAGGACCCTGATGTGTGGGCAAAAGCCCGGCAAAAATACGAAAGGCTGGGAATAATGTCCTGGAATTTCGGCGAGCTGCCCGAGATGATTTCGATCGGGCCGGGAGCGGTCGCTTATCCGGGTCTTGAGCCGGCCGAGAACGGGGCGAACCTCAGGCTCTTTAAAACCGATGCGGAGGCCCTCACTTCTCACAAGAAAGGCGTTGAGGCCCTCCTCCTTCTCAGATTCACCAAGGATCTGAAATTCATGGAACGGCATCTCGCCCTTCCGGCCGAATATCATAAGGCTGCTCTGTATTTCGGGGGGGGAGCGGCGGTCGAACGAATGCTCCTTGAGAACCTGAAAGCCGCGGTCTTCCGCAAAAACCTGCGCTCGGAAGAGGAATTCAAGTCGTATTCGGAAACCGTTGTTAGGGCGCTTTTTGAGAAAGCGCACCTGCTGTGGGAAGCGACGCGGCCGATCCTCGCGGCTTATCAGGAACTCCATGCCACGTTGTACGCGATCGAAAAGACAAACCCGTCCAATAAAGTCCTTTCTGGAATTTGCGGTCAAATTCGGCAGGAAAAGGACCGGCTTGTTCCGAAGAATTTTCTTGAGATCTATGCTATCGACCGGCTTGTCCATCTTCCCCGGTACTTGAACGCGCTCAGCCTGCGGGCGGAACGGGCAAAGAACGATCCGGAAAAAGACCGCCGGAAAGCCGCTCAGGTCGATATGTTCGTCCAGGTCCTGACAAAACTCCAGGGGAAAATCGCTCCGGGAACGCCGCTCGAAACCAGAGAGCCGGTCGAGGAATTCCGATGGATGCTCGAGGAGTTCAAAGTGGCGCTGTTCGCCCCGGAGCTGAGGACGGCTTTTCCGGTCTCCGCCCAGCGGTTGCTTAGAAAACAGAAGGAAATCGAGTCGGCGGAATGACCATTGGCCGGGATAGGCTCGTTGTTTTTTTTATGTTCCTTGATCATAAAGTTCTTTTTGAATATCCTGGAATAAGGACCGCCGGCCGCGAGGGCCGGCCAAAAAGGAGGCCGAATGAACAGACGAAAATTTATGGGAAAAGCAGGATGCAGTTTTGCCGGTCTGATGTCCGCTCCTCTCATCTTTGGCTCAGCCCTATCGGGCGAGCAACAGACGCCGCCGCCCAAACCGCCGAAGTACAAGCTCGAAATCGAGATTTATGAGGCACGGCCTGATTCGTGGTGCCACAAGAAAGGGGATAAATTTAGCTACCCGCAGGACATCGGGAAGCTTTGCCCCTGGCTGCTCGGGAGCCTCCGCGATTTTCTCACTGCCCTCAATCATGGGGCAGTCCTGCCCTGGAAGTACGAGAAGACGCCCTATGAGAAGGTCATTGATCCCAACGGCGTGACCACGGAGTTCGTCCGCTGCCCTGATCCCACGTCCAACCTGGTGGCGAAAATCACGAGGACAAAGCTCGGATAGACAAGACGCGGACCGACCTTTTAATCCCTCTGAATTGTGTCAGGAGGTGGGGGGTCTAATATTATAATCAAGAATTTTCCGAAGCTGGTTTTGGGATATCGGGTTAAATAAGAGTCTTTAAGGCCTCGCTTCTCAATTTTTACCCCCATCTTCATTTTTTTGGTGAGCCAACGCGGAACTACATCCCTTTTCTTAATTTCATAAAAAAGGAGAGCTTGGCCTCGGTTTTCATTCATTGACAGCCCTGCGGATTCTGTGTCATAAAACTTAAGATGAAAAAAGTCATAGCGAAAGCTTTCATATTGCGACTGCTGGTTGTTGCGGTCGCTGCGGCGCTTCTGGCGCCCTCCTGCGCGACCCTGCCGACACCACCTGCCAGAAAGGCGACGAAGAATGTCGAAGTGACGGCCGCCAATGGCATGGTGGCCTCGGGCCATATGCTGGCTTCCCAGGCCGGCGTCGATATCCTGAAGGCCGGCGGCAACGCGGTCGATGCGGCGGTGGCGGCGGCGTTCGCCATAGGCGTCGTGGAGCCGAACGCCAACGGGATCGGCGGGGAAGGGATGATCGTCATTTACCTCGTCAAGCCCGGGACCGCCATCGCCATCGATTACCGCTCTGCAGCGCCGGCGACCTTGGCCTTTCCCAAAAGCATTCCCTCAAACGGCCATGCCGCCGCGGCGATTCCGGGAACCGTGGCCGGGCTGAGCCTGGCGCTCGAAAAATACGGAACCATGACCCTCGCCCGGGTGCTGGCGCCGTCGATCAAGCTCGCGGCCGACGGCTTCGCGGTCGGCCCG
>JALHTW010000082.1 GCA_022866045.1 Candidatus Aminicenantota bacterium
CGTCGCATTCGCCGACGGGAATTTCCTCTTGACGTCGATCACGTTGTCGAGGAACCCGACTTTTTCTTTATAAGCTCCAAGGAGATAAGCCCTGGCTTCGAGATTGTTCGGCTCCTTCCTTATGGCGCCCTGGCAGGCCTGAATGACCGTATCGATCTCCCTGAGGTTCTTATCGAAAACCGCGGCGATCTGCGGATCGAGCCCGTTCTTCTGAGAACCGATCGCTTCGCTTAAAGCTTGGATGGCCAGCTGATAATGCTTTTCGGCCTCTTCGAGTTTGACCAGCGTGAAGCGGTCCTGTTCGGACAGCGGGGAAACGCTTTTCCAGGGGCGAAGGCCGATCGCGATCCAGCCAACAATAAGGAGGAGCAGCGCGGCCGCCCAGGCGTATCTGGCCCGGCCCTGAAAAACGAACGCCTCGAACCGCGTTGTCTTTCGAGCTTGCGGCTTAAGCGCCCCGAACCCGCCCTCATGAACTCCGGCTAAGATTCCCCGCCAGACCCTGTTCGAGGGCTCATGTTTCGGCAGCTCTCTCGCTTGTTCTGCGATCCCCTGAAAATCCTCGAGCAGGCTGCGGCAGTCGGCGCAGGCCTTAAGATGCTCCTGGAGACGCGCGCTGTCTTTGCCGCCGAGCGTCCCGTCCAGATGATCGCCGATGAGCTTATGCGCTTTCGAGCATCTCATGGTCATATCTCCTTAACAAGCCTTTCTCTCTTTGAGGAATTCCCTGATTCTCAGCCGGGCTTTGAAGAGCTGGGACTTCGACGTCCCGACCGAAAGCCCGAGCATCCGGGCGATCTCCCCGTGCTTGAAGCCCTGGACGTCGTGGAGAAGGAAGATCTCTTTGAGCCTGCGCGGCAGGCCGGCGATCGCGTCGTCCAGGGGCTTCCGGACGTCCCTCGCCAAAGAGTTTTCCTGAACTTCGTGAAGAGTCCCTTCGACTTCGGCCAGCGGCACGTTTTTTTGGAGCTCGGCCCTTTTGCCCCGCAAGTGACTGTAACAGGTGTTCAGGGCAATGCGATAGACCCAGCCCGTGAACGTCTGCGTCTTCCGGATGTCCCCAAGATGGGTGAAGACTTTGATGAAGATCTCCTGGAGCAGGTCTTCCGCGGTGGACCGGTCATAGGTGTAGCGGTAGGCCATGTTGAAAAGTGCTGTCTTATAGCGATAGTAGATCGCCTCCAGGGCAAGGGCGTCTCCATCCCGGCCGCGGGCGATCAGGTCATCCAGGCTGTCCTCCCTGGGGGCAAAGAGGGCTTGCTCGGCTCGTTCGTCTTTGGGCCGGCTCATAACGGAATTATCCATTATTTCAAGCCCGGTTGCCAAGACATAATCGGAGGAGTTCACGGTCTATCTCTCTTCATCAGAAAAGATGAACAAAGGGGCTAAAAGGTTGCTTTTTCAAGGAAATTTTCTTCCAAAGTCCATTTTCCGGAAGATCCTCGTAAATTTCTCTGGCGGCGGATCCTCGTAAATTCCTCTAGAAGAAATCTCAAAAATCACTTATATATAATATAAATGAAGAGACAACGAGGAGCGGCCATGAGAAAGACCATCAAGAACCCGGCCCTGATCGCTTTCATCATCCTTCAAGCAGGCCTGCTGAGCTGCCGGAAAGGCCCCGAGAACGGGAGCCAGGCGGAGATCTCGGGCATCATCGAGGCCGTCAAGACCGACGTCCGGGCCCAAGCCCAAGGGGAAGTGACCCAGGTCCTGGTCAGGGAAGGCCAGAACGTCGCGAAAGGCGATCTGTTATGCGTCATCAACGCCGACAAGCTCCGCATCCAGATCGACCAGGTGAAAGCGGGGATTGAGGCGTCCGAGGCCAAGCTGCGGCTGGCGAAAATCGGGACGAAGAAAGAGCTCATCGCCGTGGCCAAAACCCAGGTCGAGACCGCGGCCAAACAATTGGAACTGGCCCAGAAAGACCAGGAGCGGATGGCCAGGCTTTTGAGCGAGGGCGCCGTGACCCAGTTCCAGAAGGAAAAGGCCGACCTCGGCCTCAAGGCCGCCCAGGACCAGCACAAGAGCGCCCAGGAAAACTACCAGATGGCGGTCCGCGGCCGGGAGAAAGAAGAGATCGAGATGATCCAGGCCGAGATCCAGGGCCTCAAGACCCAGGAACAATATCTCCAGCGGCTCCTCCAGGACACAGAAGTGCGATCGCCGGTCGCGGGCTATATCGAAGTCAAGCACATCGAGCTGGGCGAGCTGGCCGTTCCAGGAGCGGTCCTGTTCAGTCTCATCGACCTCCGTCAAACGTATGTCAAGGCCTATGTCCCCGAGCAATACTTAGGACGGGTGAAACTGGGGAGCGAGGTCGCTGTGACGTGCGATTCGTTCCCGGGCAAAGCTTTCAAGGGAAAGGTCGATTTCATTTCGAGCGAGGCCGAGTTCGCTCCCAAAAACATCCAGACAAAGGAAGAGCGCCTTAAGCTCGTCTACATGGTCAAGTCCTACCTCGATAACCCGGACGGCGAGCTCAAGCCGGGCATGCCCGTGGACGTCAAAATATCGCTGGAATAAATGGCTTAGGCTAAAAGCGTTATTATTTTAAACATGCTCGCGATCAAGGCCGAAGGCCTCGGCAAGAAATTCGATCAAACCGCCGCCATCCAAAACCTCGATCTGGAGATCGATAAAGGCACGCTGGCGGGACTGATCGGCCCCGATGGCGCGGGCAAATCCACACTCCTCCGGCTGCTCGTCGGCCTGCTCCGGCCGACGAAGGGCCGGATCGAGGTCGCCGGCTTCGACGTGGCCAAAAAGCCATTCGAGGTCAAGGCGCGCGTCGGCTACATGCCCCAGCATTTCAGCCTCTACGGGGACCTGACCGTCGCCGAGAACATGAAATTCTTCGCCGACTTGTACAATGTCAAAGAGCAGCGGTTTCTCGAGCGCAAAAAAGAGCTGCTGAAGTTCAGCGCCCTCGGCCCGTTCGAGGGCCGGCTCGCCCGGAACCTCTCCGGCGGCATGCAGAAAAAATTGGCCCTGGCCTGCAATCTGTTCCATACGCCGGAGATCCTCCTTCTCGACGAGCCGACCACGGGCGTGGACCCGGTCTCCCGTCAGGAGCTCTGGCGGCTTTTGACCGAGCTCCATGAGCAGGGCGTCACGATCCTCATGACGACGCCCTACATGGACGAGGCGGCGCGCTGCCGCCGGGTCGGATTCATTAATGAGGGACGGCTCCTGGCCTATGATTCGCCGCAGAATCTCACCGCCGGCATGAAAGACGAGATCGCCGAGCTCAGCGCTCCTCTGGCCCCCTCGATAAAAGCCTTGAAAGGCCTTCCCGGCCTCAAAAGCGTCCACCCTTTCGGCGAAACGGTCCATATCGTTTTTGAAGCGGAGGAACAAGGCCTCGAAAAGATCCGGCAGCGATTGGAAGTTGAAAATATCGCCGTGAAAAGCCTGAAACGCATCCCGCCTTCTTTTGAAGATGTGTTCCTTGCCCTGGCCCAAAGGGAAACCAGGTGAAAACAAAGGAGTGAGGGGGTTTGATGAACCTAATGCAAACGCAATAAATAAAATGACAATGTATGGGCGGCGCTTAGGCCGCCCGAACGGGGATGTTATTTTAATTAATGTGTTGATATTAGAGTGAAAGAATAGAAAGAAGATGGAACCGCTGAGCATCGACGTCCAAGACCTGACCAAGAAATTCGGGTCGTTCACGGCCGTCGACCATATCTCGTTCGGCGTCAAAAAGGGCGAGATCTTCGGCTTCCTCGGTCCGAACGGCGCGGGCAAGTCCACGACCATCCGGATGCTGTGCGGGATCTTGCGCCCGACTTCGGGCCGGGGGATTGTCGGCGGTTTCAGTATCGCCACGCAGCCCGAAGAGATCAAAAAGATCATCGGCTACATGTCCCAGAAATTCACCCTCTACGGCGACCTAACTGTGGCCGAAAACATCGATTTTCACGGCGGCATCCACCGCCTCCCGCCGGCCCGCTTGAAGGAACGGAAAGAATGGGTGCTGGCCATGGCCGGGCTCGAAGGCCGGGAGAACGCCCTGACGAGAGACCTGAGCGGCGGGTGGAAGCAACGGCTGGCCCTCGGCTGCGCCATCCTTCATAAACCCGAGATCCTCTTCCTCGACGAGCCGACGGCCAGCGTCGACCCGGCCTCCCGCCGGGATTTCTGGGGATTGATCTACGAGCTGTCCGTCCAGGGGAC
Source organism: Candidatus Aminicenantota bacterium (assembly GCA_022866045.1). GTDB lineage: Bacteria > Acidobacteriota > Aminicenantia > Aminicenantales > UBA4085 > JALHTW01. The sequence continues at coordinate 4,183 of JALHTW010000082.1, forward strand.
TACGACCTTCGTCACCTCGCACTACATGGACGAGGTCGAGCGCTGCCATCGCATTGCGATTATCCATGATGGGAAGATCATCGCCATCGGGCCGCCCCGCGAGCTCAAAGTCCGGTTCGCGGGCCGGGAAACCGCATCGCTCGAAGAGGTCTTCGTCGCGGCCATTCAGGGAGCCCGAACAACATGATCCGGCGCATCCTTCCCCTCGCCCGCAAGGAAACCCTTCACATTTGGCGCGACCCGCGGAGCCTGTTCCTGGCCATCGGGATGCCGCTCATCCTGGTCGTGATCTTCGGCTACGCCATCACCTTCGACATCCGGCACGTCGCCATCGGCATCCTCGACCAGGACCAGTCCGCCCTGAGCCGGGACCTCGTTTCGCGGACCCGGTCGAGCGAATATTTCAACCTCCGCGTTGTGCTTGACGATTACGGCCAGGCAGAAGGGCTCCTGAATAAGGGCCGCGTCAAGCTCATCATCATCATTCCGGTCGATTTCTCCAGGGACGTAGACCGGGGCGCAGACACCGCCCTCCAGATCCTGGTCGACGGGACCAACAACAACACCGCCCTGATCACGCTCGGCTACATTTCCCGGCTCATCCAAAAATTCACGACGGATATGCTCACGGAAAGCATGGCCCGTCAGGCCGGGCTCCAGCCTTTAGGGATTCCCGTCGTCGAGCCGAGAAGCCGGGTCTGGTACAACCCGGAGCTGAAGAGCGCCAACTTCATTGTCCCCGGGCTCATCGCCGTCGTGATGATGGTCATGACGGCCATGCTCATGTCGCTCACTGTCGCCCGGGAATGGGAGAACGGGACCATGGAGCAACTCATCTCCTCTCCCGTCCGGGGCTATGAGATCATCGTCGGCAAGCTCATCCCCTACTTCGGCCTCGGGATGTTGCAGGTGCTGCTCATCGTCCTCGCCGGGACGCTGATCTTCCGGGTCCCGCTCCGCGGGAACCTGTTCTGCCTGTTCACGGTCTCGGCCATCTTTCTTTTCTGCGGATTGGGGATCGGGCTGTTTGTCTCCATCATCACCAAGAGCCAGCAGCTGGCCTACACGGTCTCGATTCTGACCACCATGCTTCCCTCGTTCATTTTGTCCGGATTCATCTCGCCGATCGCGAGCATGCCCAAGCTCATCCAACTCGTCACGCACCTGGTCCCGGCCCGGTATTTCCTGACCACGCTGCGCGGCATCTTCCTCAAAGGATACGGTTTCAGCCTGCTCTGGCCGGAGATCATCGCCCTGTCGGTATTCGGCATCCTGGTCTTCGCCGCCTGCCTCAGACGCCTGAAGCTCCGCCTGGAATAGAGCATAGACATGTTCAGAGCCATACGTCACATCATCCGCAAAGAATTCATCCAGGTCTTCCGGGATAAGCGGATGATCGGGCCCCTGTTCCTGGCGCCGGTGATCCAGCTCATTTTACTCGGGTACGCGGCGACCGTCGACGTCAAGAACATCACCCTGGCCGCCGTCGATTATGACCGCTCCCAGGAAAGCCGGGCCTACCTGACGGCGTTCACCCGCTCCGGCTATTTTGAGCTGACCGCCGCGCCGGACTCGTCGACCGACCTGGACAGCATTCTTCAGAACGGAAAGGCCCAGGCGGGGATCGTCATCCCCGAAGGGTTCGCTAAGCGGCTCCAGGGTAGACAAACCAGCCCCGTTCAAGTGATCATCGACGGGACAGACGCCAATACGGCGACGATCATCTTAAATTATGTTGACCTGATCTCAGCCCGCTATACGGAAAGCGTCATCCGCCGGGTGATTTCGGGCAGGCCCGGAGCGCTTCTCCGCTTCGAGCCGCGAATTTGGTTCAACCCGGAGCTGAAAAGCTCGCTCTGGATGGTGCCCGGCGTCATCTGCTTGATCCTCCTGATCACGACCCTCTTGCTGACGTCCATGGCCATCACTCGGGAGCGCGAGCTCGGCACGCTCGAGCAGCTCATCGTCTCGCCGATCAAGCCTTGGGAGCTGATCCTAGGCAAGACCGTCCCCTTTGCCATCATCGGCTTTTTCGACATCATCCTCATCCTGACGGCCGGGAAGATCATTTTCGACGTCCCGATCCGCGGCAGCATCCCGTTTCTGCTGGGCTCGGCCTTTCTCTTCGTCCTGACGACGCTCGGCGCAGGGCTGTTCATCTCCACGATCTCGCGGACCCAGGGCCAGGCGATGATGTCCGCCATGTTCTTCGTCATGCCGGCCATGCTCCTATCGGGGATCTTTTCGCCGATCGACAGCATGCCGAAGATCATCCGGTACGTGACGTACCTCAACCCGCTCCGTCACTTCGGCAAGATCGTCCGGGAGATTTTATTAAAGGGAAACGGCCCGGCGGTCCTCTGGCCCGAGCTTTTGATCTTGCTCGTCTTTGGCCTGACGACGATCGTCCTCAGCTCGCTCCGCTTCCGGAAGCATCTGGAATAGGGTCGCGTCTACACTTTCCACTTTTTCTCAGAAGAGGGATTTTTCGATTTCCTGGACGGCGCTTTCCAGAGTTTCATTCCAGGCAAGATTTTCTTTCATCTGCTGAAAGATCTTCCCGACTGCGGATTTGCTGATCCGATAGAATTCCGCGATTTCGGTCAACGTGTAGTCGGTTCTCTTGCGGCATATAAAAATCGCCGCATTTCTCGCGAATCTGTTCTTTGATCCCAAGCTCCGTTCCACCGTGCGCTGAATAGTTTCCAGCGCCGGCTTTTCTTTAAGCCCTCGAATTGCTGGGACTTCACGGTTCTCCGGCTTATCCCAAAGGAAAGCCCTTTTTATTCGGGCGACAAAATCCTCGCTTCCTAAGATTAAAGATGATCTCGCTTTTTTTAACGGATTCTCGACCGTTTTCCCGATGGCTTCGGCGACGAAAGCGGCATATCGCGTTCCGGCGTTTCTAAAGTCGTGCCCGAAATATCCAAGAACCATCGTCGTGTTCAGCCATGGTGCCGGAGGTCTTTGGCCCATATATTCTCTATAGCTCGACCAAAGATATTCTTCGGGAAACGCGACGATCTCGGCCCGTACGGGATTTAGATGAATGTATCGGGACAGTTCTTGGACGTAGGTGTCTGTCTGGATAAGGATGGCTTTATATCTCCCTTGGAAAAGGTGTCCGACGAGAGAATGTTTTTTATTGAAAAAGACTGTATAGGAAGTATTGATGAAGTGCATGATTTTTGATAGATTGCCGAGGGGTGTTTCGAGCAAGAGGTGATAATGATTATCCATAAGGCAATAAGTGTGGATGATCGCCCCATATTTTTTGTGAGCTTCCAGGAAGTAATCCAAAAGGACGCACCTGTCTCGGTCGGCGAGGACGATCGGTTTTTTTTGATTCCCTCTGGACGTGACATGATAGAAGGCCCCCGGATACTCGATTCGGAGCTGTCTGGCCATTCGATTTGCCGTTTGAGTTGAATGGGGTTCGATAGGACTAGACGTGAATTAAGTCCGATATTCTCAGAAGGGATAAAAAAGTGGAAAGTGTAGACGCGACCCCTTTTCCTATTCCTAGAATTCGGCTTCGAAGGCGAGCTTCTCGCCGGCCTTGATGACGACCGGCTGGGCCCACGTCACGCTGATCTTGCTCCCTTCTTGTTTGAACACAGACTTGAACGGCTTGCCCCCGGCCTCGGCCTTCAGTGAAACGAGCTTTTTCGCCTGAAGCGCGGGCGTCAGCCTGAAGCGGAATTCCTTGAGCTTCAAATCACCCCCGGCCACGGTCAAGCCGACTTTCAGGACCCCTCCCTTTTCCTCTTTCTGCGAATAGCCGCCCCAGCCGCTGCCCGTGCTCCAGAACGTCCGGAAATCGTCCGGATAGAGCTTCGGGGCGAACTCTAAGCTCATGGCCGGGCCCGAATAGGAATATCCGGAAAGCGCGAGCAGGATCCCCCAGGACGACATGGCCCGGGCGTAGTGATGGCCGCATTCGACCTCGTCCCACGGATTCCGCCGCCGGCCGTCGTACCGGTCACGGACGGCTTTGACGATCGTCAGCCCTTCCTCGACCAATCCTTCATACATCAGGTGCGAAGCGACATGGTATTCGATGCCCGTCCAGACCTCATCCGAATAGACGAACGGCAGCGGCGGCCGGCCGCCCTTGGGCCAGGTGCAGAGAAGCAGGCCGCGCTCGTCGTTAAGGGCATATGTCCGCTGGGCGTTGGAATAATTCCGGAAGTCGGTCATGAAATTATAGTTGAAGATCGCGGCCAATGTGGCCTTGAGCCGCTCTTCCGGCAGGAATCGGCCCAATCCGGCGACCATCGCCAGCCACTGTCCCAGCATCTGGTCGGAGAGGCAGCCGTCGCCGTACTGGTATTTCTTTTCCATGATCTTGTCGTATTTTTGGACGTAATACTCGCCGTTCCAGAGAAGGTCGTTGAAGTTTTTCTTTCCTTTTTCGAAGATGTCTTTATAAAGCTTCGCGGCTTCTCCATCACCCACGGCTTCGGCCATTCTCGACCCGGCGAGAAGCGCGCCCAGATAAAACGTACCGATCATGCTGTTCGGGCCGTAGAATTCAATGTCATACGTATTGTGCTGCTCGCCTTCGATCAGGCCGTCCCTGTCGGCGTCCCAGGAGAGCCACGAATACTCCAGGGCTTTCTTCGCCTTCGGCCAAATTTTCTTCAGGAACTCCATGTCGCCCGATAACTGCCAGTCGCGGTAGAGATTAATGATCTTGCCCAGCGTCCCGTCTGCGGCCGGCCGGAAATTCCAGAGAACGCCGCTCCCGAGCGGCAGCGAGGTCCGAAAGACCATCTCGCCGTTGTCCTTGGTGTTGTTCAGAAAATCCACCTCCCGCATGAACCGTTCCAAGCTCGGGTAAAGGAATGCCAGCGACTGCTCGTAGTTCCAGACATGGCCGCAGTTGAGCGGACAGCAGCCGCTCTTATCGTTCGAGCCCTCGAACCCGAAAAATTTGCCGCCTTCGAGCCAAAAGCAGGTGGTCGTGCGGGTGATGGCCGCCTGGCTGGACAGGGCGTCGAGGACATAGGGCGGAAGCGTCGCGGAATAGAATACGTCGTGGAACGCCCGCGTCTCTTTTTCGAGCTGGGGGAGGTTCTGGAAGAGATACTCCGCGGCCGACCAGGCGTCCGCAAACCGCTCCGCATAATGGTTGCGGAACATTTTGCCCCGCTGCTCCCGGACGATGTCGAAGTAATCGACGAAGTTCGGGAAATTCCAGGAGAGGATGAACGGCAGCGTCACTTCTCCGAAGGGCTCGATCGTCGCCATGAGGCCGAGCGTCCCGATGTCTGTCCGCTTGTCGGGCGAAGGGCTTTTTTCGTCGAGGTCCTTCAATTTCCCGTCGGCGGCGAAATCGTCCCAGAAGATCTGGAGGTCGTCCCACCAGTCGCCCCGGACCCAGTGCGAAAGATACGTGATATTCTTCCAGGGTGTCGCCAAGGCCATTGTTCCGAACGCAGCCGCGTCCGTCTTCACCTTCTCGGAGGACATAAAAAGGCCGGAAAGGGCCGGACCTTTGCGGACTTCATTCACGTTCTTCCCGAATTTGTCGTGGCCGACGCCTCCGATCGTGCCTTCGCCGTCGAAGCCGATGGGGTTCAGGATCGAGCCGGCCACAGTGATCTTGGCCGGACGCGAGCTGAGATTTTTGAGGCGAAAACGGAAGACGGCTGCCGGGATCCCGGATTCTTCCGGTTTCAGCGGGATGAACGGGTTGAAGGTCTCAAGCGTGACCTGGAGAGGGATCCGGCTGTCTTCGAGATCCACCCAGGCGAAGGGATATTCGCCGCGAAAGCGGGCTTTCTCCATCCGGGGCAGTCCCGGAACGTCCCCCCGGTGAATTCCGTCCCCGCCCGTGAACGGCGGCGTCAACGAGCCTTCGAGCACCCGGACCAGAGGCTTCTGGCCTTCCTGCTCAAAGTAAAGGGCAAAGAATGTGAAGGGAAGGTTCACGCCCTTTCCGGGACGGTTGAAGACCTCCCAGTCGCGAAGGTTTCCCCGCCCTCCGAGCGAAACCGTGCCTGTCCCGATCCCGCCGAGGGGGAAGGCGATTTCCTTGAGCGCCGGCCCTTCAAAAGCGCGCAGCTTGCCGAGCCGGAAAAGCTCTTGGGACGTATAGACGAGCTTCGAAGTTTCCTTGTTCACGGCTGCCCCGGCAAATAATGCGACAGACGCCGCCAGCGCAACCGCGGCCGGAGCGCGATGTCTCCAAAATAATTTTTTTTTCAACATGACGACTCCCTCCCCTTTATTGAGATTTTCATGAATAGCTTTTTTGTATATGAGACAATCCGAAAAGTCAAACAGACTTTTTGAGCAGTTCGGCGAGCTTCGCTTCCATGTCGTTGAAATGCGTGCCCTGCCAGAAAACACGGCCGCAGGAAGGGCAGATGGCAAAGGTGTCCGCCCGCTCATAGACGAACGTCGTCACGAGGTTGGCCGCTTTGGACTTCGGGAGCGGCTTGAGCGGCCTGTTGCATTCAACGCAACGCGAATAGGGGCGAACTTCGGCCTGGAGGCTGAACCGGTCGAGGACCTGCTTGACCTGGTCCTCCCATGTTTCACTTTCAATGAAAAGGGATTTCAGGCCTTTGGCCCGTCCGAGCAGGGCATGGTCTCTGGAAAGCAGTGTCCGGCCGTCTTTGCGGGCCAGAGCGAGAAGCTCATCGTCTTCGGCTTTTGACAAAAACAGGACATCGAAACCCAGGATCTTCAGCCACTTAGCCAACTTCCCCAGCATGCAGTCAACGACGAATTTCATGGCCTCCCGCCGCGAAAATCATAAAAGAATAAATTGAGGACATGGACTAATGTGAACGCAATAAATGAAATGCCATCGCGAGGAGCGAAGCGACGTCGCGATCTCCAAAATTGATTCTTATTCTTGGA
>JALHTW010000083.1 GCA_022866045.1 Candidatus Aminicenantota bacterium
GATCTTGAGATTGAAAAGAAGCTCCCTCTGGTTGTTCAGGCCGAAATCGGCGTATTCGGCCGGAAGTGAGATTTCGAATATGGCCAAGTCCTGGCCGGTGTGGGCATTGAAATAGGCTCCATGGCGGCGGAAATCGCGGGCGACCTCGGAGCCGCTCCGAACCTCTGTCCCGCGGAAAAGGATGTAATGCTCGAGCATATGGACCAGGCCGTTCGTTTCCGCGGTCTCATCCTTGGAGCCGGCGTTGACGGCAGCCACGATGTTGACGAGAGGAAGGTTATGCCGTTCATAGAGAAAGACATTCATCCCGTTGTCGAGAGTGAACTGTTTCTCGATCCCTTTTTCTTCGGCGAGCGCGGCTCCGTTTAGCAAGAGGGCCGAAAATATCAGGTAAGGGAGATTTTCTAGGGTGCGAGAAAAGCGGCTTGCTCGACGGTTCTTTTGAATCGGCACCGGGATTATTCTATCCATTCTGCCCGTTTAAAAGCAAATTTCATACCAGGCCGAGCCCCGTCCGTAAAAGACGAGAGGCTCTCTTTTCCTGTAAACTCCTTTTACATCAGGACTACCAAGATTACAAATTTTTGAGGATGCGGCGATATTGTGGTAAAATCCTTAAGAATCAAGGAAACCCTCATGAAGTCCGAACGGAAAGCAAAGGTCTTGGTCATCGACGACGAGGAAAATATCCGCAAGTCCCTGAGAATGATCCTTGAATACGAAGGATATACGCTCCTCGAAGCCGGAGACGGCGAAGAAGGCCTGACCAAGCTCGATGAATCCGTCGGCGTGGAGATCGTGCTCCTGGACATCAAAATGCCGGGAGGCATGGACGGACTCGAAGTCTTGAAAGAGATCAAGCGCAAGCCCTATTCGCCGGAGGTCATCATGATCTCCGGCCAGGGAACGATCCAGACGGCGGTCGAAGCGACGAAGAGCGGAGCGTTCGAATTCCTTGAGAAGCCTCTCCACCGGGACCGGGTTCTGTTGTCCATCCGCAATGCGCTGAATCAAAATAAGCTGCAGAGAGAGAACCTTGACCTGAAAAAAAAGGCAGAAAAACGCTATGAGCTCATCGGAAGCCATCTGTTGATGAAAAAGCTCTGGAAAGAGATCCAGACCGCGGCCCCGACGAACGCGACGGTGCTCATTTACGGCGAGAGCGGGACCGGCAAAGAGCTCATCGCCCGGGCGATCCATGCCAACAGCCTGCGGGTCAAGGAGAATTTCGTCCAGGTCAATTGCGCTGCCATTCCCGAGGAATTGATCGAGAGCGAGCTCTTCGGCCACGAAAAAGGCTCGTTCACGGGCGCGACAGAGCGAAAAACGGGCAAATTCGAGCAGGCAGATGGCGGGACGATCTTTCTGGATGAGGTCGGCGACATGAGCCTCAAGACGCAATCCAAAGTCCTGCGGGTGCTCGAAGAGGGCGAGGTCCAAAAAGTCGGATCGAACAAGATCAATAAAGTGGACGTCCGGGTCATCGTCGCTACAAACAAAGACCTGAAAAAGGAGATCGAAAAGCGCAATTTCCGCGATGACCTCTATTTTCGATTGAACGTCGTTCCTTTATATTCGCCGGCGCTGAGAGAGAAGCGCGAGGATATTCCGCTGCTCGTCGAGTATTTCTGCCGGAATTTCGCTGAAGAGAACAATTTCAAGCTGAAGAAATTCAGCCCAGACGCCCTCGAGGCCATGATCCGCTATCCATGGAAGGGGAACGTCCGCGAGCTCAAAAACATCATCGAGCGCCTCCTGATCATGACCGATAAGGACGCGATCGAAAAGAAAGACCTGCCCGAGCAGGTCCGGGGAGAGCGCCAGATTTCTCTTCACGACGCTGCCAAAGTGCAGACGCTCAAGGACTTCCGCGACCTGGCCGAGAAGGACTTCATCCTGGCCAAGCTCGAGGAAAACAACTGGAATATCAGCCAGACGGCGCGGGAGATTGACACGCCGCGGTCGAACCTGTATAAAAAATTAGAGCAATACGGCATTAAGATAACGGCTGGAGTGGGCGAGGCGGTTGCCTCTGCTCCTCTTAAAGAGGAGTAGGGGAGGAAAGTCCGAACTCCGCAGGGCAGGATGGCCGCTAACGACGGCTCCGGGCGACCGGGGGAAAGTGCCACAGAAAACACACCGCCCGCGAGGGTAAGGGTGAAAAGGCGAGGTAAGAGCTCACCGCCC
>JALHTW010000084.1 GCA_022866045.1 Candidatus Aminicenantota bacterium
GGAATGGCAAGGTCCGGCCGCTCGAATCCGGCCGCCAGGCCGGTTTGGCTTCGCTCCCTAGTGTGGTGTATCAGCAATGACTTTACAATGTAGTCATTCCGGACTTGATCCGGAATCCAGTTTTTTTTAATCTGGATTCCCGCCTTCGCGGGAATGACAGTTCCAGGATTATTGTAAAGCCGTTATTGAGACGCAACACTAGATTATATCCGGCCGGGTCAGGATTGAATGGAGCTTAGGTCAGGATTCTGTTTTTCCAGGGAGCCGCTGACGTCTCGGCTTTTCTGTTTACCAGGCAGAGAGCCTTTGCCCTCCGGTCCCCAACAGAAGGTTCGTTATGCAAACAGCTCATCAAAACCGCGTAGGAGTTTGCTTTTTCGCATTGGGCGATATTCCCTCCCATCAAGTTCGGGATCGGTACGACCCTTCATAAAAAAAGGATATGCCCGGGTGCTGATCCAAGTCAACGACGCGGAAGCGAACGCGAAGGTGTTCCGCCCGGCAGCGCGGACAGCGGATCCGGGCGAAATCGCAGAGGAAGAAAAGGGTATGGCTGATATGCGAATGAATCGTAAAAATGTCAAATATCGGCTCCCGCCCTCGGTGCCAGGCCTCGCCAAAAAAACGATAGGCTTCCTGCCCCAGTCTGGGCCTAATAGAGTCATCAACCATAGAAAAAGATCCGGATTAGAATGCCTCAAGCTCAGCAAGGTCAAACTAGACATTATGACAGTTGTCATTTATATTAGAGATGATAGGTGTCATGTAGGTTGTTGGTCGGGGAGGAATCATGTGGAGGATATTATGAGAAAGCTCAGGCGTGGATTTATCTTGTCAATGGCCATAACCGTCTTTCTTGTGCTCGGCCTGACAAAACCGTCGGAAGGCTTGTTGCCCCAGGATAACGCGCCTCGGATTATCCCTCTGCCCGAGCTGGAGGAACCCGGGCAGATCTGTGTCGAGAACGGGAGGGTCTATGTTCTGGACAAAAGGGACATCATCGTCTACGATCTCAAGGACGGCCGCCTTCTGACAAGGATCGGCAAAACCGGGCAGGGCCCGGGCGAATTCACTATGGGCCCCGGTCGCTTGACCGTGCTTTCCGACCAGCTGGTGATCAGTGACTTCCGTAAAATCAAGTTCTTCACTCTTGAGGGAGAGTACTCCAACGAAATCAAGGAGCCGGGCTTCATGGGATTTTACCCTTTTCTTCCCATCGGGAAGAATTATGTCGGGTTCCCCATGGAGAGGCGGGACGATGGCTCTCTATCTCCGGCGGCTGGTTGCATTTATGATAAGGACCTCAAGCTCAAGAAAAAGTTCTTTGGCGAACTCCCCATGGGCCCGCCGCCGCCACCCCCGCCCGGGAGCCAGCCTCCCGCCAAGAAAACGGACGAGCTTCTGATCCGGGATTATGCGGACTATGCCGTGCATGGGGACAAGATCTTTGTCGCCGATTCCAGGAAAGGCCTATTTATCGCCATTTTCAATGAGAACGGAGATCTCCTCTCTGAAATCCGCCATCCGGTCGAGAAAGTCAAGGTTCCCAAGAGCTATCTCGACGCCGTGATCAAAGAGCGCAAGGCGTCCAAATATTGGGATTCCATCTACGCCCATCAAAATCCCGTCGTGCCGGACTTTTTTCCTGATTTCATCGGTTTCAAGATCGACGGCGGCCGGATCTATGTCGTTACTCCGGCTCAAAAGGGCGGCCTGTACGAAGTTATCGTCATGGACCTCAAGGGCCAAATCCTCGAGAAAAGTTTTCGGTTCCCGATCAAACCGAATTTCGAAATTCCCCAGTCCTTTAGCCTCAGTTACGATGTCGAGGGAAACAAGTTTGTCTGGTTTGCCTACAACGAC
>JALHTW010000085.1 GCA_022866045.1 Candidatus Aminicenantota bacterium
AAAGGCCATTGCCGCGTCCGCGATCGACCTGATGACCAAGCCGGAAGAGCTCAAAAAGCTCCGGGCGGAATTCGAGGAGACTTCAAAGAAATATCCCTATAAGTCCTTTTTGCCGGCCGACGCCAAACCGCCGCTCGACATCAACGAAGAGCTGATGAAGAAGTACCGGCCGCTGCTTGAGAAGTTTATAATCGAGAAATAAAAAGGGGATATGTGTGCCGATTTATTTCCTGAAATCGACATCATCCGGCAATTCGTTTTTATCGGTCAGCGGGTCATAGGGAAAATGGGCGGCTAAGTGCTCGCCGGCCTCTTCGATGCCCCTGATCAGTCCCTCCTGAAAGCGCCCTTTCTTGAATTCCGCGGACATGTTCGCTGCCAGATGCTCCCAAAAATCCTGCCCGACCGCGGCGTGAATGCCTTCATCCCCGAGAACGACAAAGCGGCGCCTTGAAGGGACGAGGAAAAAGAGGATGCTGTTCCGCTGTTTCGTGCTCGTCATGCCCAGCCGGGTGAAAGCCTTCTCCGCGACCGGCCTGACCTTTCCCCAGAAAAACCGGGTTATGGAGACGCGGATTTCTCCCGATGTCTGTTTCTCGGCAGCCCGAATGGCCTCTTTGATCTTATCCGGATTAATGGCTTTTATGAGTTTTCGCCGGTGCATGAAAGGCATGTCATTCTCCTGAGTTATTTACCAACCTCCCGAAGCGCCGCCTCCGCCGGAGCGGCCGCCCCCTCCCCGAAAACCTCCGCCCCTGCCAAAGCCTCCGCCTCCCCTTCCCCCCGAGAGAATATTGAAAAGCAGCCAAAGGGCAAAGCCGGGATGAGTGATGAAAAGGATCAGGAAAAAGATGCCCCCGATGATGATGAAAATGGGCGGAACCTTGGATTTTGAGGCGGACGGCTCGGGGACCTGCTCGCGGCCTTGGGCCGTCTCGCCGGCCGGCCGGCCCTCGATGATGCCGAGGATGGCGTCCACGGCCTCCCTGACCGCGCCGTCGTTGTCCCCGGCCTGGATACGAGGAACCAGGATCTCGTTGATGATCCGCGAGGACTTGGCGTCGGTCACTCTGTCCTCGAGGCCGTAGCCGACCTCGATCTTGATCTTCCGGTCTTCGGCCATGATGAACACGATGAGCCCGTCGTCGAGGCCTTTCCGGCCCGGCTTCCAGGCCTCGAACGCTTTGACCGCGAACTCCTCGATCGGATATCCAGCGGTCGTCTTTCCGATATAGACAAGGACCTGCTGGCCGTTGATCTGGGAGAAGGCCCGGAGCTGGCTGTTTAGGAAATCGAGCCCAGCGGAAGACAGGAATCCCGCCGTATCCGTCGCCCATTGGCTGGGAGCGGGGGGAATGATGATGTCAGCCGGGAACGCGGCGGCCGATGAAAGGCAGAGCGCGACCGCCGAAAGAAAAAGGCCGACCCGTTGAGGACGCACGATCAGAATTTAACTTTAGGGGCCGTCTCGGCGCCGGCCTGGGCCTTGAAATAGGGCTTTTCCGCGAAACGCGAGCCTAACAATCCGGCGATCAGGACGGTCGGAAAACTCATCCGCTTCGTATTGAAGGCCTGGGCGGCCTCGTTGAAGCGCATGCGTTCGCGGTTGATGCGGTTCTCGGTGCCTTCGATTTGAGATTGCAGCTCTCGAAAATTAATCGTCGCTTTCAGTTCAGGATATTTCTCCACAACGACCAAAAGCCGCGAGGGGAGTTGTGACAGGGCAGAAGATAATCCATCCTGGGCTTCTTGAAACTTAGCGAAGGCTTCAGGATTATTGAGAGAGTTCGCGTCGAGCTTGACCTGCCCGACCTTGGCCCGGGCTTCCGTGACGGCAGTAAACGTGTCCTTTTCGAAGTTCGCTGCACCCTTGACGGTCTCGACAAGGTTCGGGATGAGGTCAGCCCGCCGTTGATAGACATTTTCGACCTGGGCCCACTGGGACTTAACGCCCTGATCGAGCTTGTTGAGGCTATTGTACGTGCCGATCCCCGAAAGGGCCACGATGATTACGAGGATAACCACGACTCCAAGACAGCCGAGAAGGCCAATTTTCTTTTTCGGCGCATGAACATAAACAGGGGTATCGGGAGTTCCGTTTGTCATGTTTTTTTCCCTTCCTTTCAAAAAAAATTATGACATCAGTACAATCATGCGAATTTTACAGATCAAAGTTCGAAAAAGCAATAGACGTCCAAATTGACTTTTTCCATCCCTTTGATTTATCTTGGTGATAGAAATAAGGGAGGACGATATGGTTGAGAAAAGCTTGGAAAAACGGACATGCCCCAGGTTCCGGATCCCCGGAGCCTCGGTCAAGTATAAAAAAGAAAAGATCTCCCTCAAGAAGAACGACTATATTGCCGAGTTTCTCCCCGTCCTCGATATCAGCCGCGGAGGCATCTGTTTTCTTGCCCAGGAGCTCCTGAAATTCGGCAGTCAGATAACGCTTCAGATCTCCGCTCCCGGAGAAACCGTCCCCCTGACACTGAAAGGGACCGTTCGCTGGCATTCTCCAAGCCCGGGCCATAGCTATAGATACAAGGTCGGCATTCAGTTCCTTCCCTACGGCGAAAAAAAGGACCAGAACTATCCGGGCGCGCTGGTGAAGCTCATCGCCCTGGAGCAGAAATTCATGGATGAAACGGCGCCCCCAAAAGAGGAACCGGAGACGATATAAGACCGGAAGAGCTATCGGCTGGCGCTCATTTCTTCGCGCCGGGCTTTTCCCCCTCGACGACGACCTGGGAATAATCACCATCTGAGTCAGGATTTTGCTGATCGCCTGGAGGAGGGCCAACCGGTTCTTCCTCAATTTGTTCTCCTCGGCCATGACGAGGACATGGTCGAAGAAGTCGTTGAGACAGGGCTGGAGGCGGAAGACGATCGTCTGAGCCTGGGAGAAGTCGCCTTTGGCGATCATCGGGATGACGTTCTCCTTGATGATGGAGAACGTCGAAAACAGATCGCGCTCCTGCTTTTCGGTTAAAAGGTCGGCATTCACCGCGCCGCAGGCCGGCTGGCCGGACAAGATGTTGTTCACCCGCTTGGCCATCAGGATGAACGGCTCGAACTGAGGGCTGGCCTTGAGCGCGTCGAGCGCCTTGACCCGCATGAAGGAATAGTGGATGTTGTCGATCCCCACCCCGAGCGCCGCGTTGATGAGGTCGTAGCGGTAGCCCCGGCGCTCGCAGATGTAGCGCAGCCGGTTGAGGAAGAACTCCCGGCAGTAATCGAGGATCTCTTTTTTCGGCCGTTTGAGCTTGTCGCCGTAAACCGTCAGGACCTTCTCCAACAGCCGCTGGAAGGAGAAACTCAGCTTCCGGTCGAGGATGATCTTGCACACGCCCTGGGCGTTGCGGCGCAATCCGAACGGGTCACTCGACCCCGTCGTCTGGATGCCGATGCCGACAACGCCAACGATGGAATCCAGTTTATCGGCAACGGACAGAACCGTCCCGCCGGGAGACGAAGGAGACTCGTCCTCCAGGCTGACCGGCTGATAATGCTCATAGATGGCCTGGGACACGGCCGCCGGCAGTCCTTCGGCCTTGGCGTAAAGCCCGCCGACCTTGCCCTGGAGCGACGGAAATTCCCGGACCATGTCCGTGACCAGGTCCGTCTTGCAGAGCTCTGCGGCCATGATGGCGTCTTTCTCGTCCCGACAGTCTTCCCCTTTGTGGCACAGATAGGCCACAATTTTTTTCAGCCTCTGGGTTTTGTCGTCATAGCTGCCGAGCTTTTCCTGGAATAGGACATGCTTCAGGGCCGGAGCCCGCTTTTTCAGGCTCTTTTTCAGGTCATGTTCCCAGAAGAATTTCGCGTCCTCGAGCCGGGCCCTGAGCACACGCTCGTTGCCTTTTTGGATGAATCCCTTGGCGTCGGACGGCGCATCGGCCAGGCCCAGAAAATAGGGGATCTGCTTCTTCCCTCGGACCACGGAAAAGAGCTTTTGTCCTTCCCTCATGGCCGTGCTTAGGATCTCAAGCGGCAGGCTGAGATATTGTTCGGGGATCGAGCCCATGAACACGAAGGGGCATTCCACGTCGTTGGCCAGTTTTTCCAGGAGTCCAGGGTCGGGATAGAGCTGGGCTTTGAGCGGCGTCAGAAGATTCTCAATCTGGGCCAGGATGTTTTGCTTCCGCTCATCGGCATCGATGATCACCATGTTATCCTTGAGCGCGTCCTTATATTCCAGGAAGGACTTCACAGTGATCTTTTGGGGAGAGCGGATCTTGTGACCCGTCGTGGTATCCGAGGAGGCGAGGCCGTCGAGCTCGAAGGGGACGACCGTTCCGCCCAGAAGACAAACGAGGCTGCGGATCGGCCGCGAAAACCTGAACTGGCCTTTGCCCCAGCGCATCATCTTGGGAAAAGAAAGCGAGCCTATGACCTCCGGGACGACTTTGGCGAGAATCTCGCCCGCGCCTTTTCCTTTTTCAATCTTCTTGAAACCGACATATTCGCCCTTCTCGGTCCTGATGATTTCAAG
>JALHTW010000086.1 GCA_022866045.1 Candidatus Aminicenantota bacterium
CCAGAATCTGGCCTACATGGACATCCGAAATTTGAATCGAGCCTGGCCCGGACGGCCTAACGGCACGCTCACGGAAAAGACATGCTACGCTTTGATCGAGCTCATTAAGAAAGAAAAGGTGGATATCGTCATCGACCTCCACGAGGCCGAGCTTCAGTATCCCGTCATCAGCACGATCGTCGCCCACCAGAAAGGCCTGGATATCGCGGCCATGGCTTCCATGGTCCTTAGCGATGAAGAATTCAAGATCGGGATGGAAAAATCGCCCCCGGAACTGCGCGGGCTTTCCCACCGCGAGATCGGCGACCATACAGACGCCATTCCCCTCCTCTTCGAGACCCCCGAGCCGTTCCTCGACGCAACACGCGGACGGACGAACGCAAAGCTTCTGCTCGAAGGAAAAGACGAGTTCGTCGTAAAGGCCGGAAAACACGGGCTGCTGTTCGAGAAGATCGACGAGAAAGGCTGGCCGATCGACGTCCGCGTCGGGCGGCACTGCTCGACCATCATCCAGGTCCTCAATGTCTGGTCGGAGGACCATGCCGACAAAGCCGTCGTGATGAAGAACGTGCCGAAATATGCCGAAGTGATTCAGAAAGGGACCGGCGCGTTCCTCCGCGACCCGGCTAAAGCGGACTCAAAAACGATTTATTATGAATAAAGATAGAAAACCCTCCTCCACCCATTTTTTCCAAACGGGGAAATATTTTATACATCTAAACCTTATCATTGTCCCCCTTTTTTAAAGGGGTGGGGAGGAGGGATTATTCTAGATTGAAAGGATTATTCATGCGCACTTATGAATCCATCTCTCTCGGCATTCCTGAAATTCTTCTCCCCAAGGCGGGCCTGGACCTGACGAAATGGGCGGTCATCGCCTGTGACCAATTCACGTCGGAGCCCGAGTACTGGCGAAAAGCCGCCGATCTCATCGGCGACGCGCCGTCCACGCTGAACATTATTTATCCCGAAGTCTATCTCGGCGAGAAAGACCCCGAAGCGAGGATCGCCCGCATCCGGGAGTCCATGAACCGGTATCTGGAACAAGGCCTGTTTGCGGAGACTGAGGGTTTTGTTTACGTCGAACGGACAGTCGCAGGTCACACCCGTAAAGGCTTGATGGTCTGTCTCGACCTCGAGCACTACGATTTCCGCAAAGGGTCGACGAGCCTCATCCGGGCGACAGAAGGAACGATCCTCGAGCGAATTCCGCCCCGGGTCAGGATCCGCGAGGGAGCGCCCATCGAATCTCCCCACATCATGGTCTTGATCGACGATCAGAACGATTCGGTCATCAGCCCCCTGGCGTCGAACAAAGCGAAGCTCAAAAAGCTCTACGATTTCGAGCTCATGATGGGCTCGGGCCATTTGACCGGGTACAGAGTGGAGGACCCTCATCTGGAAAGCGGTATTCTCAACGGCCTCAAGGCGCTGGCCGATCCCAAAAGTTTTATCAACAAATACGGCTTCAAGCCCGGAACGGCCGTTCTCCTCTATGCCATGGGCGACGGGAACCATTCCCTGGCCACGGCCAAGACCATCTGGGAAAAGGCCAAGGAAAGCGCTGCGGACAAAAAGAAGATCATGGATTCTCCCCTTCGCTACGCCCTTGTGGAACTCGTCAACCTTCACGACGGGGCGCTCGTCTTCGAGCCGATCCACAGGGTGCTCTTCGATCTCGCCCCGGGCTTCGATATCATCGATGGCCTCAACCGATCCTATCCCGGCCGGTGTCGCTATTCGGCCGTCGCAGGGTTCAAAAAAATGAAGGCCGCGGTCGACGGCCAGAGAGAGGGATTGCACAAGATCGGCGTCATCTCGGCCTCCGGTTTCGGCGTCATCGAGATCATGAAGCCGGAATCCAACCTTCCCGTGGGAACCCTCCAGAATTGTCTCGACGCCTTCATGAAAGCCAAGGACGCCCGCGAGATCGACTATGTCCACGGCACGGAGTCCGTCGTCGAGCTCGGGAAAAGGCCGGGCAACCTCGGGCTTTACCTTCCGGCCATGAGAAAAGACGACCTGTTCAAGACGGTCGTCCTGGACGGGGTCCTGCCCCGCAAGACCTTCTCGATGGGAAAAGCCTATGAGAAGCGGTTCTACATGGAAGCCCGCAAGCTTTTCTAATCCCCTCCATCAGAAAAACGGGACATAGATCCCGACAAAAAGGGACCGGCCGAAGATAGATTGCTGGTCTTTGCGGCCGGCGTAATCATCGCCGTAATCTTATCTCGAAATATTCTTGTTGTTTAAGACGTTGGTCACACCGAAATAGATGACGATCAGCCTGTTAAAAAAAGACTTTCTGTCTGGTCATTCTAGCTTTGCCAATAATTCGGGGTCAGACCGAGGTCTGACCCTATTTTTATTAGACGGGTTTTATCCCACCCGGAAAATAGCTTTCGAGGGCCTTAAGGTACAAGGAAAAGGCCGTTTTGCCTTTTTCC
>JALHTW010000087.1 GCA_022866045.1 Candidatus Aminicenantota bacterium
CCGGAAATAAACCTTCTTTTTCCGGGCCAGATCCTGGAGCTCTCTGTAATGAAGCGCGGCCGGCCCTTTGTTCGAGGTCACGACGTGTTTCCCGGCCTGGAGGGCTTTTTTGATGTAGCTCGTCGCCGGCTCTCCTGTCTTGATGTTCGTATAGCTCAGCTCGGCGATGATGTCGGCGCCGCAGGCGGCGATGACGTCGAGGGGATCCATCTCGATAGGCTTTTTTCCCGGCCTGTAATCCCCGAGCGTTTTTCCCTGGGCCAAAAGGGCGAGGACTTTTTTATTATCGATGCCGGCCGGGACCATCAGGGTTCCTTTCAGCTTGTCCGTGATGGCGACGACCTTGGCTTCGAAGCCGAAATCCTTCTTGAGCTGGGCGCCCTTTTTAGCGAGGATCTCCAAGAGCCCCTGGCCGACGGTGCCGCAGCCGATAAGCCCGAGCTTGTATTTCATATGATTCCTCCCGGATCAAATATAATCGAACGACATGGGTGAGAACTAATCCTAGCCCAACCGAGGTCCCGATGTCAAAGCCCGGGGCCTCTTGTATAAGCAATTCTTTTTCCGGTGTCAGGGCAAGCATTTCCTTTCGTATGATTCCACTCGGCGCTGGAAGCCGCCCTTAGCCCCCGGACCCCAGGGAACCAGTCCCGTCGGTTCCCCCCGTCGGAGAAGCCGACGGGACCCCCCTCCGCTACGGGAGCTTCAGGGTGGCCTCCAGTGCCGAGTGAAGATCATATATTTGGAAATACTTCCATTTAAAAGTGATATACGGTCAGGGGCCCCCTGTCGTTGACTTCATTCTTCTTATTTTTTATGATGGGCTCGCTTATTTTTGGTGCTCATGCCGAATTCGGTTTCATCGAAGGTGCCGGGACGCCTGAAATCATGGGAATTCGGCATGGGCACCCGTGAACTTTGGGAGGCAACATGACCAAAAAGACGACCGTTCTCTCTTTCGCGATTATGTTTTTTATCGGAGTGGCCGCGGCCGGCCAGACGCCGGCCAAAGGCCTGAAAGTCTTCATATCCGTGGACATGGAAGGCATCTGTGGCGTCATCAACTGGGACGAGACGAGCCAGGGCGGGCCGGACTACGGCATGTTCCGGACTCTCATGACCCAGGAAGCGAACGCGGCCATTGCCGGGGCGCTGGCGGCCGGAGCGACCGAGATCCTTGTCCGCGATGCGCACGACTCCGGACGCAACATCCTGCCCGAAATGCTCCATCCCCAGGCCAGGCTGCTCCGAGACTGGACCAGCGGCCCGTTGAGCATGATGGAGGGCGTTGACAAGACATTCGATGCGGCGATCTTTATTGGATATCACGCGCGCGCCAGCACGCCCGACGCCGTCCTCAAGCATACGATGACGACAAGGCTTCTAGATGTGGTGATCAACGGGAAGAAGATGCCCGAGGCCGGCATCAACGGCCTGATCGCGGGCTATTTCGGCGTCCCCGTCGTTTTAGTTTCGGGCGACCAAGCGATCGCTAGGCAGGCTAAGGAATTGTTCGGGGATGTCGAGACCGTCGTTGTCAAAGAGGCCATCTCCACGGCGGCCATCATGTTCCATCCGTCCAAGGCCCGGGATATGATTCGGGAAAAGACGACGGCCGCGCTCAAACGGTTGAAGGATTTCAAACCCCTAAAGTTCAATCCGCCCTACATACTTGATGTGGCTTTTGCCGACGAGGCTCTCGCTCAGAAAGCGACTTGGATCCCCGGCGCGGTCCGGAAGGATGAACACACGGTATCCTTCACGACCAATGACTTCATGGACATGCTGAAATTGTTCCGGTTGTCCCGCCAATAGGAATTTTGGGGACACAGCACTTCATAGCTCCGCAACATTCCGGGATGTCTCTTCCTTCGTTTTTGAACTAATATCAACGCATTAATTAAAATGACATCCCCGATCGGGCGGCGCTTAGGCCGCCCGCAGCCCCCGGGGAACCAGTCCCGTCGGTTCCCCCCGTCGGAAAAGCCGACGGGGCCCCCCTCCGCTACGGGGGCTTTAGGGCGGCCTAGGCGCCGCCCATACATTGTCACTCTATTTATTGATTTATTGCGTTTGTAGTAAGTTCGGGCCGGGTCCTGTCGCGGCTCTTCCCGGGCCGCGCTCGCCGCCAGGCCGCTGCGCGCGGGCGGGGAGCCCCTTCGCCGCGCCACCCCAGCTCGATTTTCCGGCGCCCCGGAAAAAGAATTGCCTCCTTTTGTTGACAACTCTCCATGCGCCCTCTATAGTATCTCCTTCTTTTCAGGCTCATGACGAACGAAAGCGGCGCGGCGGATAAGGTCTTTTCCCTGGGCGGGGCCATCCGCGCAGCCTACCGCGCCGGCCAGGAGGACGAAGCGCTCGAACCCATCATTAAAGTGAATGATGAGGGGCAGCCCGTGGGAAGGATCGGCCGCGGCGATTCCGTTATTTTTTACGACATCCGCGGTGAGCGCGAGATCGAAATCACCGAGAGCCTGACAGACCCGGACTTCCCTCACTTTCCCGTCGAGAAGGACCTCGACCCCAGCTTCGTGACCATGATCGAATACGACCCGAAACTGGGCGCGCGCCCAGCCTTTCCAAAGGAAGAAAAGATCAAAAACACGCTGGCGGAGGTCATCGGTAAAGCCGGGCTGCGTTTGACCAAGATCGCCGAGTCCGAGAAAGAGGCTCATATCGGGTTTTTCATGAACGGCAAGACCGACGCCGTCTTTCCGGGAGAAGAAAGAGTCATCGTCCCTTCCCCGGAGGGCCTCATCAATTATGACCAGCGGCCGGAGATGAGCGCGGCCCTCGTCACCGATGAAGTCATAAAAAAGATCGGGGAGGCGAATATCGAGCTCGTCATCGTCAACTTCGCCAACGTGGATGTCGTCGGGCACATCGAGAACAAATCCGCAGCGGTCCGTGCCGTCGAAACAGTGGATCGGGAGCTCGGCCGGATCGTCGCCGAAGCTCGAAAGCAGCGCTTGACTCTCATCGTCACGGCCGACCATGGGACCGTTGAAGAATGGCTCTATCCGGACGGAACGATCAACACGGGACACTCAAAGAACCCGGTTCCGTTCATTCTTGCCGATTATTCCCTCGAGGAACCTTCTGGCTTGAGCTTGCGCCGGTCCGGTGAACTCGCCGATGTCGCGCCGACCATCCTTGAATTGCTGAGAATTGAAAAGCCCGCAGAGATGACGGGGCAAAGCCTTTTAGCCAAGACGACGGGGAGCGCCAAAAAAAGAGAGCGGATTATCATGCTCATCCTGGACGGATGGGGGATGAGAGAAGACCCCGAAGGCAATTTGATCGCGGAATCCGCGACGCCGATCTTTGATGGCCTCTGGGCTCGTTTTCCCCGCGCCTTCCTCCAATCATCCGGCGAGGCCGTGGGAATGCCTCCGGGCACGGTCGGCAATTCCGAGGCCGGCCATCTCCATCTCGGCGCCGGCCGGCGGATCCTGCTCGACCGCGTCCGGATCGACAAAGCCGTCGAAGACCGGAGTTTTTTCGCCAACGAGGCCTTTCTCTGGGCCATCCAGAAGGCCAAACAGGAACATCGCAGCCTTCATCTCATGGGCATCATCTCCCATTATAGCTCGCACGGCACGATCAAACATCTCTTTGCCCTGCTCAAACTGGTCAAGGATGCTGGTGTCCGGGAAGTTTACGTCCACGGATTCATTGGCCGCCGGGGAGAGAAGCCCGAGAGCGGCGCAATCTACGTTGAAAAAGTTGAAGAGATGTGCCGGACGCTCGGCGTCGGCGAGGTCGTGACCGTCATGGGCCGGTATTGGTCGCTCGACCGCGAGGGGAACTGGGACCGAGTGGAGAAGGCCTATCGGGCCCTGGTTTATGGACAAGGAACGCCCGTGGGAGAGGAATAATTTCCGCATCTTCCTCTATGAGAAGAGGTTGATTTTCGTTAGCCTTAAGAAAAACAATGAGGGAACGGAACTTTTATGCTAGAATCTCGTAAATTATGGAGAAGGAGGTTGTCCGTTTGAGATGGCCACGGCTCAGGAGAGTTTGGCAATAACAGAAAGCTGATGAACGTCGAGCTCAAGGACATCCACTTCAACTACGGGAAGATCACTGCCCTCGATGGCGTGGACCTTGCCCTCAGCGAAGGCGCCTGCGGCCTCCTCGGCCCGAACGGGGCTGGCAAAAGCACGCTCCTCCGCATCCTGCTCGGTTTCCTCAGCCCCGAACGGGGCGAGGGACGGGTCCTTGGTTACGACATCAAAAAAGAGCAGTTTCTCATCCGCCGTTCCGTCGGATACATGCCCGAGGACGACTGCCTTATCGCCGGAATGGACGCCGTGACGTTCACGGCCTATTTCGGCGAGATGTCGGGGATGCCGCGCCAGGAGGCCATGAAGCGGGCCCATGACGTCCTTTTTTATGTCGGGCTCGGTGAATCACGCTACCGCCTCCTCGAAACGTATTCGGGGGGCATGAAGCAGCGGCTGAAGCTGGCCCAAGCTCTCGTTCACGACCCGAAGCTCCTCTTTTTGGATGAGCCGACGAGCAATCTGGACCCGCAGGGCCGGAACGAGATCCTCGACCTCATCAAGGACATTTCCTCGAAAAAGGACATCCAGGTCCTTATTTCCTCGCACATCCTCCCCGATATCGAATATACCTGCTCCCATGTCGTGATCCTGAACAAAGGCAAGGTCGCGGCGCAGGGCGATATCGAAGCCTTGAAGGAGATCCAGTACAGCCTGTATGAGATCAAGACGAAGGGCGAGAACGGAGGCTTCCTCAAGGCCCTGAAAGATAAGGGCTGCCGGGTGGAAGAGACCGAAGACCAGATCATGAAGGTCTACATGCCGGCGAACCTTTCGCGCAACGAGATCTTTCAGGTGGCGCTGCGGGAAAATATCCAGATTCGGTATTTCGTCAAGAGCCGGACCTCCCTCGAGGACCTCTTCGCCAAGACCGTAGGAGTCGATTGATGGTCATCTCGGAACAAGGATACGTCCACTGGCAGGGAACGTTCATCGAACGGCGTTTCCCCTGGTGGCCGATCACCAGGCTCGGCATCCGGCTCGCTTTCAAGCGCAAATTCTTCAAGTTCGTCTTTTCCATTTCGCTCTTGCCGGCCGTCATGTTCTCGACCGGAGTTTACATCTCCGAGCGCCTCGATGATTTTCAGTTCATGCTCAAAGGGCAGGACCGTTTGCTCGAGGTCAATCCTGCCTTTTTCAAGTCTTATTTCACGAGCGAACCGCTGCTGTTCCTGATGGTCATGATCATGGTCCTCGCCGGTGCCGGCCTCATTTGCGATGACCTGAAATACAATTCGCTCCAGCTCTATTTCTCCCGGCCGCTGCGGAAGAGGGACTATGTGCTGGGCAAGATGGCCACGGTCTTCTTTTTCCTGCTGATCTTGACCCTCGTCCCCGGCCTTCTTTTTGTCCTCTTGAAGCTCATTTTCGCGGGGAGCTTCAAATTCTTAGCCAATTATCCCTGGATTCCAGTGTCGGTCATCGCCTTTTCTCTCCTGGTCACGCTCTTTTTCGCTTTTTACACGCTGCTTGTCTCATCGCTCAGCAAGAACCGCCGCTATGTGTCCATCCTTCTTTTTCTCGTCTATATCTTCTCGAACGTCTTTTTTGGCATCTTTTACAGCATCTTTCACAACCCGTACTTCTGCCTGCTTTCGATCCAGTGCGATATCCAGCAGGTCGGGGCGGCTTTCTTTCGCCAAAGTCCGCATTATGATGTCCCCTGGATCTATTCGTTCCTCGTCCTGGCCGCTATTTGCTGTCTTTCCGCTTTTGTCCTGAAGAGGAAAATCCGGGGCGTCGAGGTGGTCAAATGACGGCCGTCATCCAAACCAAAAACCTCAGCAAATGGTACGGCAACGTCCTTGGTTTGTCCGACGTCTCGCTCGAGGTCGAGCAGGGGGTCACCGGTCTTCTCGGGCCCAATGGGGCGGGCAAATCGACATTTCTCAAGCTCATCACGGGGCAGATCAAGCCGAGCATCGGGCACGTTGCGATCCAAGGGCAGGACGTTTGGAATAATTATCCTCTGTTCGGCCGGATCGGATTTTGTCCGGAACAGGATGCCTTTTATGACGAAATGACGGGCTGGGAATTTATGACGAGCCTTTTGAGCTTGTACTCGTTTAGCCGCGCGGATGTCCAATCCCGGGCGGAGAAGGCGCTCGACTTCGTCGAGCTTGCTAAAGACAAGGACAGGTTGATCCGGGGATACAGCCGGGGCATGCGGCAGCGCCTGAAACTGGCTCAGGCCGTGGCCCACGACCCGGAGATCATCATCCTCGATGAGCCGTTGAACGGGCTCGATCCCTTGAGCAAGCGCAAAGTCATCCGCCTGATCAAGGACTACAAGGAAGCCGGGAAAACTGTCATCGTCTCGAGCCATGTCCTGCCCGAGATAGAGGCCTTGACCCGGACGATCATTCTCCTTCATCAGGGGAAGATCCTGGCCCGGGGTGATATTCATTACATTCGCGATCTGATCGACAAGCATCCGCACATGATTTCTGTGAAATGCAGCGATCCGCGAAGGCTGGCCTCGAGCCTGGTCGGCGAGCCTTCGGTCCTGAACATCCAGTTCGGCCCGGCGCCGGATACCGTCGTCTTCGAGACGCAGGATAGGGACAAATTCTTCGGTCTGATCCCGAGGCTGATCGTCGACCATCGGATCGACGTCGAGGAGATCACCTCGCCTGACGACAACCTCCAGGCGGTTTTCGATTACCTCGTGGGAAAATGACCATGTCGCACAACGCTGTCCGCTCCATTTTTTCGTTCTTCTTCTTCCTCGGGCGCAAGGCGCGAAAAACGAAGGTGTTCTTCCTGATCAGCGGCCTGCCCGTTCTCGTAGCGCTGATCATCCAGATCAACCGACTCTTCGCACCGGGATCGGGAATTGACGGGCCGGCCATCTTTTCGAGCGTTATCATGGCCTTCAACCTCCAGTTCCTCATCCTGGTCCTCGCCCTTTTTTATGGGACATCCATTTGTTCGGAGGAGCTCGAGGGAAAAACTCTGACCTATCTCACGACCCGTCCGGCAGCCAAATCGGCCATCATCCTGGGAAAATACGCGGCCTACGCCGCATTCCTGGTTCTGATGGTTGCGGCGGCCGTGATCCTCTCCTTTCTGATCCTTAATGTCGAGCGGGTCCTCGACCTCTCGGCGTGGTTGGCGATGATCAAGGCCCTGGGAGTCCTGGCCCTCGGCCTGATGTGTTACATGGCCTTCTTCACCCTGGTCGGGACGTTCCTGAAGAAATCGATCCTGTTTGGATTATTCTTCAGTTTCGGCTGGGAGAATGTTGTCCAGTATTTCCCCGGCTCGACTCAGAAATTCACGATCATGCACTACCTGAAGTCTTTACTGCCGGCGGCGTCAACCGGCAGCGCGGGGAAGCTTTCTTTTCTTACGTTCAAGCTTGAGCCAAGCTCGGCCGGCGCAGCTGTCGCCACGCTTGTCATCCTGACGGCCGTCTTTTTGGGCCTGGCCTGTCTCGTCTTTTCTAAGAAAGAATATATCTTCGAGGATTGATCCTCGCGGCGTTATTTCTTTTCCTCTTTCTTTTCTTCTTTCTTTTCTTCTGGCTTTATTCCGGCCAGCTTCTCTTCGACCTGCTTCTGCGCCGTCGCGCTGAGCTTGTTCAGGAGGTCTTCGGGGATGTTCACGAATATCTTGACGTAGTCGGGCGCCGAAGAGACCTCGATCTTGTTCAGCAATTCGCCGACTTCGGGTTTTTCCGTAGCGAACATGCCGCCCAAGGCTTTATATCCCGTGAGAGTTTCGGCAAGCTTTTTGTTCTTGTCGGCGTCGCCGCCCAGGCCCTTGATCTCGAGCTGAAGGGATTTGTTGGCGTAGTCGAAATAAATCAGGAGGGCTTTCACGTCGGCCAGGTCAGAAGCCATCGGGTTCTTAGCCGCCATGTCTTTCATCATCTCGGGCGGGAAGCTGAAGGCGCTCCAGAGCAGGGCGTTCTTGTTCGCTGTTTTGATCAGGGCGGAGAGATCGGCGTTCTTGAAGACATTGTCAGCCTTCTTTTTGGAGATGTCGATGACGGCCTTGACGGCTTTTTCGCTGCCGATGAGGATGTTGGATGCGTCGAGGAAGGCGCCGTATGTGGGTTTCGCCGCTTCCTTCTCGGTGATGGCGTAGACGGTCACACCTTCGTAGGTTTCTTCATTGAGGCCGGACGCTTTCTCCTTTATTTTTGCGAGGAGGACGTCTTTATTATAGTTCATGTTAGCGACGACCACACCCTGTTGTTCTGTTTCGCCCCCCTCGGTTTTTTTCTGGATGAGGCCAACCGCTATATAGAAAATATCTTTCTGCGGGTCGATGCCTGTCTCTTTAATGAATTCTTGGTATTTCTGGTATTCCTTGTTCTCTTTGATGGCCTTGTCCACGAAATCCGTGGTCATGGCTTTGTTGACGTTAACGACAACAACGCCCTGGGCGTCCTGGGGGATGAGGGAAAGCACGCTATCCGCTCCGCCGGCCTTTTTGCAGGCGGTCAGGCCGAGAAACACAACCACGAGGGCCAATCCGATAACAGCAATTTTTTTCATATTTTTCCTCCTCATTTCCTTTATACGAAATTTTTCCTCATAAGGTTCATTCGCCTGACTATATCATAATCATTTCGGGAGATACAATACCCCGCAATTCTGACCGACTATCACTTTCAAATGCAAGGGGGACACAATACTCTGTTCCTGTCTGGTCGGTAGCGCCCCAAAGGACGATACCGTTCAAAACCGCCAGGGACAGGGAATCATGTCCCCGAAAGTGATATACGGTCAGCTCGCAATTCCTGGGCTCCAGGTCTTGTGTCTCTGTTTTGATTGTTATATAAGAAAAAAGCGTATTCATGGACAAGCTCGAGGAGGTTGAATGAATAAGAAATTATCCAAACCGATCATCCTGGGCGTTATCATGGCCGCGTTTTTTGCCGCGTTTTTGTCGATTTTCGGCCAAGCGGGCCAGACTCCTGCTGTTCTTGGCCTAAAAGAGCGGGCCGAAGTCTTCGACCGCTGGCTGAAAATCCGGCTGGAGAGCGTTCTCCCCGAGATCATGCGCCGCGAAAACATCGACATGTGGGTCGTCATCTGCCGTGAATACAACGAGGACCCGGTCTATCTGACCCTCGTCCCTTATTCATCTATGTCGGCCCGGCGCCTAAGTATCCTCGTCTTCTATGACAAGGGAAAGGACAGCCTCGAGCGCTTATCGGTAAGCCGTTACGGGATCGGCGAATATTACAGGGCCATGTATGAGCCGGGGAAGGCCGACCAATGGGAAAGGCTCGCCCAGATCATAAAGGAGCGCAACCCGAAGAGGATCGGCATCGACGAGTCCGACACATTTGCTTTCGGTGACGGGCTTTCGGCTTCTCACAAAGCCAATTTGGTCAAAGCCCTTGGGCCGGAATTGTCCAAGCGGCTCGTTTCGGCCGAGCGACTGGCCGTGGGCTGGCTCGAGCGGCGGACACCGGAAGAGCTTGAAGTCTATACCCATATCGTCGGCATAGCCCATAGGATCGTGGCCGATGCCTTTACCCGAAACGTCATCACGCCGGGCGTCACAACGACAAACGACGTTGTGTGGTGGATGCGGGAACGGGTCGCAGAGCTCAAATTAGGGACATGGTTCCAGCCGTCGATCTCCATTCAACGGCCCAAATCGAGCCCGCAAAAGGATGGCCAGGTCATCCATCGGGGCGATTTGCTCCACTCCGACTTCGGCATCACGTATCTTGGCCTCAATACGGACAATCAGGAGCACGCTTATGTTCTGCGGGAAGGGGAGGAGGATGCGCCGCAGGGTTTGAAGGCGGCCCTCGCCCACGGAAACCGGCTCCAGGACATCCTGATCGGCGAATTCAAGGATGGACGGCCGGGAAACGAGATCCTCGCCGCGGCGCTCGAAAAAGCCAAAAAGGAAGGTTTAAAACCAAGCATCTATACCCATCCGCTCGGCTTTCACGGCCATGCTGCCGGCCCCACGATCGGGCTTTGGGACATGCAGGGCGGGGTTCCGGGATCGGGCGATTACCAACTCTATTACGACACCGTTCATTCCATCGAGCTCAATGTCCGGGTCACGGTCCCCGAATGGGGAAACCAGGAAGTCCAGATCGCACTCGAGCAGGACGCGGTTTTTGCGCGCGCCGGGACATATTTTATCGACGGCCGCCAGACGAAACTGCATTTGATAAAATGAAAAATCCGCTCAAGCTGGCTCAAGGAAAATGAACGCTCTGACGCCCTTTCAACAGCTTGTCCGCAGCCGACGGAGCATTCGACGCTATTTGCCGAAGCCCGTCGAACGGGAAAAGATCATCGCCTGCCTCGAGGCCGCTCGTCTCGCGCCGTCGGCCGAGAACGCCCAGACCTGGAGATTCTTGGTCATCGATGATCCGGAGCTTAAGGCCTCGTTCTCCAAGAAAGCGTTCTCGGGAATCTATTATACCTGCAGATTCGCAGCCGAGGCACCGGTTCTAATTCTCATCCTGGCCAAACTCGATTTTCTGGCCCACCGGCTGGGGAAGCAGGTCCAGAAGGTTCCCTTCTTTATGATCGACATCGGCATCGCCGGCGAGCACATTGTTCTTCAAGCCGAGGAACTCGGGCTCGGGACATGCTGGATCGGCTGGTTCTCGGTGCGACGGGCCCGCAAATTTTTCAAGATCCCGCGGAAATACAAGATCATGTCGCTTCTGGCCATGGGTTATTACGAAAAGAAGCCGAAGCGGGAGCAGGAGCGCAAGCCGCTCGACGAGATCGCCTGGTTCAATAAGTTCGGCGAGAAGGGGATTAATGTCAAGAAATAAGAGTCCTAAAACGTGTCTTCGGAAATTAGACACAATTAAGGGGGATTAAAGATAAAGCATGAAAGAAGATTTTATCTTAGTGATATTAAACCCCCTTCCCCCTTACACAATTAAGGGGGATTAAAAGGTCGGAGAATAAATATGAAAAAGGGACTATTTTTAGTCGCGCTTTTATTGCCAGCCATATTTGCCGTAAGCGCTTTCGCCGAGGACGGCCTGATCACCCGATTCAATCTCGAGCCGTGCGACATCGAGCTCCGCCGTCTCGCCCAGCCGAACACGTATTTCGATAAAGTCGGCCGCAAATTCGCCATCCTCGGCTATGAGAGCGGATCGTTCGAGGCCTGGGCCTATCCGCTCAAGCTCCTCCGCAATTTCGAGCTGTCGTTCCTGATCGGATCGAGCACAGAGCCGGTCCTCGGCAAAGACATCGTCCGCTCCATTTCCGTGACGCCGGCGGCCACGACTTTGACATACGCCTTTCAGTCTTTCACGGTGAAGGCGACCTATGTCGCGGCGATCGACGAGCCCGGAGCCGTCCTCCTTCTCGCGGTTGATACGACCGAGCCCCTGACCGTCGTCTGCAGTTTTCTGCCCGTTCTCCAGCCTATGTGGCCGGCCGGGATCGGCGGTCAATACGCCTTCTGGGACGGCCAGCTCAAAGCCTATCTCATCGGCGAGCCGACGCGGAAGAACCACGGGTATGTCGGATCGCCCGCCGGACAGGGGATTTCCTATACCCCGGCCCACATGCTCTCGGATTCGCCTAATCAATTCAAGATCGTGATCGAACATCCTGACGCCGTGAAAGGCAAATATATCCCGATCATTTTGGCCGGCGGGAAGGGAAAACGCGAGGACGTCCGGAAGATCTATGAGAAGCTGGCGGCAAATCCCGAAGCTGTTTATCGCGCTGCCGCAGACCATTACCGCCGCCTGGGGCAGGACACGCTGCGGATCAAAACCCCGAATGAAAGAATCGATCTGGCGTTCGAATGGGCCAAAGTGGCCTACGATAATCTCATCGTCGATAACCCCGACCTGGGAAAAGGCCTTATCGCGGGATTGGGAACTTCGGGGACGGGCGGCCGGCCCGGATTCGGCTGGTTCTTCGGCGGCGACGCTTTCATGAATTCCCTGAGCTTCAATAGTTACGGCGCCCACGAGGCCGTCAAAGAGGCCCTGCTTTTCACTCAGAAATGGCAGCGCGATGATGGAAAAATGGCCCACGAGCTTTCCCAGGCAGCCGGCTCTCTCAATTGGTTCAAGGATTATCCCTACGGCTATATCCACGGCGATACGACGCCCTTTTACATCGCGGCCAGCTATGATTACCTCCGGATGTCGGGGGACGCGGAATTCGTGAAGCAGAGCTGGCCCTCGATCAAAAAAGCTTATGACTGGTGTTTGACGACGGACGCCGACGGCCTCATGGATAACAGCAAGGCCGGACTTGGCGCGCTCGAATTCGGCTCGCTCACGGGCATCAGGACCGATATCTACCTCGCCGCAGCTTGGGCTAGGGCGGCTTATGCCATGGAGCGGCTGGCCCGAGCGGCCGGTAACGAGGCCTATGAAAAAATGGCCCGCGAGCATTATGTCAAGGCCCAAAAGTCGCTGGACGACAAATTCTGGGACCCGGATAAAGAACAATACACGTACGCCTTCGCAGCCTCCGGAAAACAGGTCAAAGAACTGACGCCGTGGAGCGCTGTCCCGCTCGTCTGGGGACAGGGAGACGCGCGGCGGAGCATGCTCACGCTGGAAAAGATGAACGCCTCAGACCTTACGACCGACTGGGGCGTCCGGATGCTCTCGAACAAAAGTGCGTTCTTCGAGCCCCTCAATTATAATTACGGCGCCGTCTGGCCGTTCCTAACGGGCTGGGTCGGAACCGCCCTCTTTAAGCATAATTTTTCGCTTCAAGGATATGGATTGCTCATGGCCGCCGTCCGCCACACGTTCGACAACGGCCTGGGATACGTGACTGAACTTTTTTCGGGCCAGCAAAACATCTGGCCCCAGGAGGGAGTCGCCCATCAAGGCTTTTCCTCGAGCGGCGTCGTTTTCCCGCTCGTCCGAGGATTGCTCGGTCTCGAAGGCGATGCCCTGAGAAAAGAAGTCCGCTTCGAGCCCCGATTTCCGGCGGATTGGTCGGACGTATCCATCGAAAATTACAAAGTCGGCGATGAGGCTTTTTCCATGCGCTATAGGAAACTTGCGACTAAGATCCGGCTGGAAATCAGCTCTCCTAAAAACAGCCTTTATAAGTTGATCTTCGCCCCGGCCCTCGGTCTTGGGACGAATGTTACGAGCGCCATCCTGAACGGCCGGAATATCCGTTTTCAATTAGCCGCCTTGCCATTGCCCCAAGCCGTTCAACCCATCGTGGAGACCAGCCTTTCCGGGAAAGATGTCATAGAAATCGAAATGGAACCGGCAGCAGAACTTTTGCCTCCGGTCAATGAATCGATGACCGGCGATCCCAACCAGGGGCTGAGGATTATCAAGTCAGAATTCAAGGATCGGCGACTGAACGTCATCGTCGAAGGATTGTCGAACCGGTCCTATGATTTGCAGGTCACCAATCCCCATCTCCTCCGATCCGTTTCCGGGGCCAAATGGGAAGGCTCGAAGCTCCAAATTCAGATTCCACAAGGAGCGGTAGGCGAGTATATCCGCCATGAGATCATCCTGAACTTGAAATAAGGTAGTTCTCTTCCATCTTGTGCGGGTAAGCTTGATCGGAGGAAAAGATCAGGAAACGGCCGCAGCGGCCGGGGAAGGTTGAAAGTCTGGCTGGGAGCAAAGCCGTTCCCAAATCTTCTCCGATCATCCCTAATCCACACAAGATTGAAGAGAGCCAATAAAAAAAATGAAACGACTTCGGGGGAATCGTGATTTAAGAATAGAGAGGGCTGAGTTGTGCTAGAATATCCCCGAGGAGTCGAAAATTTTTGATAAAAGGCCTGAAGATATAAGGAAGGCCGCCGTCTTCCTCTTTTCGGCGGTGCTCCATGTGGCGGGATTCTATATCTTTCTCCACGCGAAGTTCACCTACAAGATTTACAAATACAAGGAAAAAGCCGCCGACGTTATCCTTTTGCCCAAGGAAAATTTTCGTTTTCCGACATATGCAAAACAGCGGACAGAGACAGCCGGTCCGCGGCAGCCCTTGATCATCAAGCCCGGACATGACATTCAGCCGGCCGGGCCGGACCCAAAAGCGGCCGGACAAACATCCGCTCAAGGTCCGCCGTCCCAACCTGCCGCCGGTCCTGAAGCCCAGCGTCCTCCAATTGCGGGCTCCGGCGTTCAGAGTCCTCGAGCGACCTCCGGAGAGGGAGGCGCGTCAGGCACCTTGGCCTCAGGATTCAGCCTGATATATCCCTCGAATGCCCGATTGAGTTTGGCCAAACCTTCGGAAAACTCGCTTGAAGAGCTTCTTAAACCCAGCCGCTATCAAGCCCGGCCGGACATCAATTTCTCCAAATATGTCAGGCCGGGTATTTCACCGGGCATCCCCGCCGGGGCCGGGATAAGCAGCGCCGGAGGAAAGGGGAGCGGCGGGCAAGCCAGGGGGGCCGGCGTTTCGCTCAACGTCATGCGTTATGATCTGTCGCCCTGGGCCGACGAAGTGATGAACAAGATC
Organism: Candidatus Aminicenantota bacterium; assembly: GCA_022866045.1. Classification (GTDB taxonomy): domain Bacteria; phylum Acidobacteriota; class Aminicenantia; order Aminicenantales; family UBA4085; genus JALHTW01. Next base: position 14,486 of record JALHTW010000087.1, read on the forward strand.
CAGAAGAACTGGTCGATCGCCCAAACCGGATATGAAACCAGCAAAGGCGAGGTCGGGATCTCGGTCATGATAACAAAGAACGGAGAGCTCCTGGCTGCCGAGATTGAATCGGCGTCGAAGATCGACGTCCTGGACCAAGCGGCGCTTGATGCCTTGCGGCTCAGCGCGCCGTTTCCTCCGCTTCCGGCCGATTTCCCGAATTCCAGCCTCGAATTGTATTTCGTGTTCCAGTATGGTTATTAAGAAGAGCGTCTTTGTCCACTTTCTGCTCCTGCTTATTATGAGCGCCGGGGCGCTCCATGCCCAGTGGCGGAGCGACGTCGCCCAGCTTTTTAGCAAGGGCAAGGACTATAAGGCCATCTCGGAATATCTTCTCCAGAATTATAACAAGCTCGAAAATGTTATCGATAATGCCGACGCTTCAGGGATCCTGGCCTTCTGTTTTGGCCGCCTGAACGATCCTCAGAATGAGACGCGCTGGATCACCGAATATTTCGAGTCGTGCGGCGCGAAAGACACGGGGTTCGCCTTCCTGGACCTGGTCAACCAGGTAGACGTCATCGGCTGGCTAAACACCTGGAAGAGCCGCTATCCGTTCATTATCGAGATCGCCCTCATCAAAGGGATCGGCGATGAGCCTCTCGTTCCCCAGGGGATCCTCCCTCTCGTGATCGACATCATGAATGATGCGTATTACAAATTCTACCTAGGTTCGAACGTCCTCGAGGGCGGCCAGTTCAAGTCCGGGTTCAACATCATCGCCCTCGACGCCAACGAACTTTTTCTCAATCCGGGAAGGCGCGTCTGCCTTCTGGAGGTCAAGTCCGGCGGGCTGGTTCTGAAAAAAGAGATCACTCTCGACGTCGAAGCCTCTTTTCCCCGGATGCCCGCCGGGCAGCCGTCACCCCAGAGCATCCCGCCTGTTCATTATGCGCTGTCGATGTATGTTGGGGGAGAGCTCGTCCTTTCCAGCCGGAAGACAGAATCCGTCGCACCGCCGTTTCAACTGGGCCTGAAACCGTCCAACAACCCGGCCTATCTCAAGCCTGATTATTACGTCAAACGGAACGATCCCTGGGCTAATCCCAACTTCAATTCCTTCTCCATTTTTGACGCCGTCGGAATTCTTTACAAGGTTCTCAAAGACCTGTTGAAGAAGAAGGATAACAAGGACGCCCAGCCGCCGAAGATCCAGACGGTCCAGGATTTGAGCCTCGTGTTTAAGCCGAAGGACTCCGCCGGACGCGACCGGGAAATCAAGGTGTCAATTAAGCTCCGGACGAAGAACCTGCCCTATGTCCTGAGTCTGCCTTAAGGACTTTGTCCACCCTCGCCAGCGCTCGGCGAAGGCTTTTCTCTTCCGCGCCGAACCCGATGCGCAGGTAGCGGTCCATCTCGAAAAGGTCCCCCGGCGCCAGGAAGACGCTCTGCTCCCGGATGATCTTTTCGGCGAGCGAGGTGGAATTGACGGCGAGGTCATAGCGGACGAACGCGATCGCCCCGGCTTTCGGAGGAACAAAACTGAATAGGCCAGGGTGCTTCTTCAGCCATGTTTCAAGAACCGGGAAATTCGTGTTCAATATGTCCTTCGTCCGGCGAAGGATTTTATCGCGGTTGGCCGGCGAAAGCGCGATCGTGGCGAGTTTGTCGCTCAGAATGCTGGGCGAGATCGTCGTGTAATCATGATAGGGCCAGACGCTTTTGATCAGTCCCAGCGGCCCCGCGATCCAGCCGATCCTCAATCCAGCGAGCCCGTAGGCTTTGGATATCCCGTTAACGCATATGACCTTGTCATAACGGCCCCAGAAACTGGGCGTCCTTCGGCCGACGCGCTCGGCTCCTTGATAGACCTCGTCGGCCAGGATCCAAGCGCCGGATTTCCTGGCGATCCGGATGATCTCCTTCATCTCGTCCCTGCTGAGAACTGCTCCCGTCGGGTTGTTGGGGTTGGTGAGAATGATGAGCTTGGTCTTTTTCGTCACGGCCCGGCCGAGTTCGGCCAGATCGGGCGCCCAGTTCTTTTCTTCTCTGAGGCAGAACGTTTTGACTGAGGCGCCGAAGCCGCGGAGAAGTCCCCACATTTGCATATAATTGGGAAGCTCGAAAACGACTTCGTCCCCTTCCTCGATCAGGCTCCACATGAGGAGGAAATTGGCCTCGGTGGAGCCGGTCGTCACCTGGATCTGGTCGAGGTCGATCCCCGGATATAAAGCAGCGATGTTTTTGCGGAGACCGGGCGTGCCATTTGTCTGGCTGTAGCCCAGGCCTAATTTTTGCACCTTTGCCATCTCCTTCTTGCCGACGAACTCTTCTATGGAGAGCGGGTGGACGCCGCTTTCGGCCAGGTTGAATTCCACGACGTTTTCCCACGTGGATTGAAAGCGCTCGAGCTTGAAGGTTTCTATTTTCATCTTCGCTCCTCCGACCTTTTAATCCCCCTTAATTGTGTAAGGGGGTAGGGGGGGTAATTTAAAATGTTTGACCCTTCTCCTTTATGAACTCGCGATGACAACCGGATTATATCTCGACTTTGATCACGCCTCTAAAGGCGAAGCCGAAGACGATGGACAGCCCAAAATAGGCGATGAGCCAGTGGATGCGCCAGCCGAAGAGATTCATTCGCCGGCCGGGATAGGTGATTTCCACGGATTCTATGGGCGCATTCTTAGGCAGGGGTTTTTCGCCGGGGTTGAAGGCTTGTTCCAGCAATCCCTTGCCCGGCTTTAGAACCGCGATCTTGGACAAACGGTTTTGTCCGACGGCCACGGATTTTGTGAAAGTCTCGTCATGATACCTGAATAGAATATTATGGATGCCTTTTTCCGTGGCCCGCAGGCGCCAATCGATTTCCCCCTCGTCCTCGATCCGCAGCGGCGGCGTTTCGACGGCGATGCCCGGCGGCACTTCCAGCCGAATGTCCGTCTGCAGGGGATTGGTCCCTTCCATCAGCTTGACCTTGACAAGCGCTTCATCCCCGATATCGAGAGAATGCGACCCGAACCAGAGGTTGAGCTGGATGAGAATGAGCATTACGGGAATGATCATGACCAGCATGGGTTTGAGGGCGTAGCTGAAATATTTGAAATTGGCCGATAAGATCTTTCCTTGAGACGTCAATTGCTGGGCCAGGCTGTCTTTGTAGAGCCGCAGTTCAAGAAGGTGGGCTTTGATCTTGTTCTTTATCCTTCGGATGCCCTCTTGGTTGGATGTGTGGCGAAAAATGAAGAGCATCAGCAGTCCGGTCAGGAAAGAAATGACGATCATCGCCACCCAGGGGCTCAGGCCTCGAAAGGGCAGGAAAAGGATGTCGAAGATCTTTCCGATGACCGAATTGAAGAACCACATTATGAAATGTAGCCTAATCCCTTCAGCTTCTTTTTGATCTCCTCTTCGGAGTCGGCCTCGTCGATCTTGGAGATCTCCTTTTCCAGGCAGTGGGCGATGAATTCCTCGGCTGACGAATAGCCGGAGAGTTTCGCGTACTTGCGCACTTTGTCCATAAGGTTTTTATCGATCTTGACCTTTTCTTTGGCCATGTTTATCTCCTAAAAATCCCCCTGAACCCCCTTTCCTAGAGGGGAGAAACGGGGGATCATTCAAAGATCGTCTTTCCGATCATTCCTTCCGGTTTTTCGATCCCGAAAACGTCCATGATCGTCGCGGTCAGGTCGCAGAGCGCCGGGGATTCCGCCTTGAAGGGCTGGTTCGCGAGCAGAATGCCGGGCATGATCTCCGCGGCTCCCATATGGTCTCCGCTCCATTTGGCCCGGTTGTCTTCGAGAACGTCTTTGGGAACTCGTCCCAGCGGCGATTTGAAAGAGATGCGGTAGCCGCGGTTGAAGCCAAGGACAATGTCCGGAGCCTCATCCACATGCGCTCCCGAATAGACATCCCTGGCCACATATGCTTTCAGCACGACTTTTTCGCCGGTCTTGGGGTCGGTGAACTCTTCGAGCTTGCGGGCGATCTCCCGGACAAGATTCTCTTTGTCCGGGCCCGGTTGGACGATGCCTTCCGCTTCCCGGCCCTTCTGGTTGATGTAAAGACCGTTCAGCCCGAGGCCGAAGGCCTTTGTCTTCGACCAGTCGGTGCTCGGGAACCCGATTTCCAGGTCCTCCTGCTTGAACTCGTTCCTCAGCCGGAGGTAGCCGTTCTGGCGGAGCCAGGTGTTGAGGTTGAAACCACGATTGAAGGGATTGAAGCCGTGGTCGGACATGACCAGCACGACCGTATCCTTATCGATTTTGCCCAGGACGTGATCGAGGATCCTGTCGGCTTCCCGGTAGGTGTTTTCGATGACGCCGCCGAACTTTTTAGCCAGGGCGGGGTCATAGGCCGGGTGTTTTTCGTCGAGCATCCGCCAGAACATATGCTGGCGCTGGTCTGTGCTCGAAATGTAATAAAAAAACAGGCCGGAATCGAAGCGCCCGAGCTCGTAGTCGAGCATCGCCCGGCTTTCCTCAAGGACGAAATCGTCCTGCTCGAGGAATTCTTCCTCGTCCAGGATCTCGTTTTCGAGGGCGCTCGTGTCAGCCGGCAGCCCTTTGGTGAAGAACGGCCCGAACTTCTTTTCGAGCTCCTTGGCGTAAGATTCCGGAGTGGAGATGGGAAGAGCAGGGTTTCCCGGATCGACGTTGATCGGCGAGACATAGAGTTTGAAATTTGGCCGGACTTCCTTGAGGTAGAACATGCAGATGCCGGTCACGCTCTGGCTCGGAATAAGGGGAAAGCGGACGCGCTTCCAGCCGCTCCATTCTTTCTCGCCGAGGATGAATTCCTGGTCCTGGATGACGACCTTGGCCACAGGATTTTGAGGGTCGATGAATACCTTGAAATCAATCTCAGCTTCTGGGCGGTCTTTTTTGAACGTATTGATGGGCCCGGGAAGTTTGGCCTCAACGCGGTTTCCGATGACATAGACCAGGTGAACTTCACCCCCTCCGATATCTTCCTGGATTTCTTTAGGTTCCGTCGTGTAATACCTGAACCGGCCGTAACTCCCCAGGAGGTCCGGCGTGCCCATGCCGGATAGAGTTCTCTCTTTAGACGAAACAGGAGGGTAGTTCGCCGGGATCTTGAAGATCGTGGCCGGGATGTCATGTTCCTCCAAAATTTGCCAGAACGCTTTGCCTTGGCGCAGGTTCTTGACCGTGCCGCCCTTGATCGGAAGGACGAAGTTTCCGACACGGATGGTCTTTGAGGCGTCTTCGGTAGCCGAGGCGGAGAACGTTGGGATATAGGTTTTCGGGTCGCGGTGGATGAAATCGAAAATGCCGTGGCCGCCGGGATTCATGCCTGTAATGAAATTTGACCAGGCGACAGGGCTCTGGGGCGGGATGCTCGTCCCGAGCGAATGGAAGCCTCCCTGGACCGTCAATCTCTGAAAAGCAGGAAGCTTGCCTTCCTTCATCCACATATCCGTGAGGCGGGGGTCCATTCCGTCAAACCCAAGGATGATGACTTTGCGGGACGTCGCCTTTTTGCCCTGGGCTTTGGTCACAAGCCCGCACCAGGTGCCGAGAGCGAGGAGGGACGCGGCCCTCAAGCTTGATTTAATAAAATCCCGGCGACGAATTGGATGGTTCATGTTCTTTTTTTCTTGGCCGGTATCATCTCCTCTTTTCGCCCTTTAGAAAAGGAGGGGGCAGAGGGATCTGCGATGCCGGTTCGAGGGGAAGCAGCCATATTGGATTTTGCGAGGATCGAGCAGCCGTCCATGTGAGCCGGCGGCTCAAGGCCGAAAAGCTCGAGTACGGTCGGAGCGAGGTCCATGATCGAAGGCGTCTTGGCCTCGAATTTGAGGCTGGAGAATAACACGCCGGGGACACAGGGGGGATCGATGCAGTGGTCGCCGCTCCAGGCTTTTGTGTTGTCCTCAAAAACCTTATCGGTGATCATTCCTGTGACCCCTTCCCAGGATGCCCGGTAGCCGGCGTTGTAGCCGATGATCAGGTCAGGCGCGTTGTCCTTATAAGGGCCGGAATAGATCTCATCTTTATCGTACGCTCGATTGATAGAAACAGCACCTGTTTCGCCGTCCCTCAAGCCGGTGAGCTTCTTCTGGAGTTCCGCGCAGAGCGCTTTCGATTCCGGGCCGGCGGCGACAGTCCCCTCGGCTTCGCGTTCCTTCTGGTTGATATAAACGCCGCCCAGCCCGAGGGCGTAGGCTTTCGTCCTTTTCCAATCCACGCCCTTGAACCATTCACCGCGTTCGACTTTCCCTTCCTTCAAGGCCAGATAGCCGTTCTTATAAAGCCAGGAATTTAAATTCACGCCGCGGCGGAAAGGCTTGAAGCCGTGGTCGGACATGATGAAGAGCGCGCTTTTGCCGCTCATTTTTTTCCGGACACGGCCGATCATCTCGTCCATCCTTCGGAAGAGGTCCTCGATGATCTGGGAACTCATTCCAGAGGGCCCTTTCTTCAACGCCGGATGGTCTTTGTCCAGATACCGCCAGAACATGTGCGAAATGCTGTCGGTCGTCTCGAAAACGCAGACAACCAGGCCTTTCTTCGTCTTGTCCAGGGCGTTGAACAGCATCCGTTCCCATTCTGCATGATTGGAATAGGTCAGCTCTAAGAATGCCTGTTCGCTGAGGGCGCCTTCGTTCAAGGCCCAGGTATCATTGGCTTCGCCCAGGGTAATGAAGCTGCCCAAAAGTTTTGACAGATAGACCGAATAGATGAAGGGATGGGATATCGGAAGAGCGGGCTTCTCCGGGTCGATGTTGAGCGGAGTGACGTACATTTCGAAATGCGGCTCGAGTTTCGAGATATAAAACCGGCAGATCGCCTTGATCTTCATGCCCAGGCCCGGATGGAATGTGATTCTCGTCCAGGGCGAAAAAACGTTTTTTTTGAGCGTGATCTTCTGCCCCGAGACCTCGACCCGGGCCTCTCCCTTTTGCCGGTCGAGGGTGATGGTCATCGGCAGCCGGATCTCCTCAGGCTTTTTGAGCATCGTGTTTTGGGGGCCGGAGATGGAGGTTACGACGCGGCTGTTTTTGACTTCTACGGGGATGGCGATCCCGCCTTCGCGCTTTTGGGTCTTCGCCGGATCGGATGTGTAAAAAGAGAACGTTCCCTGGCTGCCTTTGAGGTCTGGCGCGCACATGCCCGAGAGAAGATGTCCCTTGAATTTTTCGGGCGGGAACGTGATCGGCACGCGGAGCACCGTGCTGAATATTCCGCTGTCCCCGAGAATCTTCCAGAACGGGACGCTTTTCCTCATTCCTTTGATCTCGGGCTTGGCCAGCGGGATGTTGTATTTGCCCAGGGAAAGGACTCTCTTCGGTTTTCCGATATGGGCCGAAGAAAGACCGGGAAGATAAGTCCTCGGGTCCCGGCTCAGGAAGTCGAAGATGTTGTGCTTGGAGGGGTTGGATCCCGTCATGAATGATGACCAGGCGACGGGGGAGATCGCCGGGGTTGTCGTCTGGAGCCGGGCATACGTGCCTTCTTCCTTCAGTTTGGCAAGATTGGGAAGCTTGCCCTCGGCCATGAATTTTTCGGCGAGCTCGGGCGCGAGGCCGTCCAGGCCGATGATAACGACCTGGCCCACCTGGCTTTTTTTATAGGTTTTCTTCCTTTTGACCAGACGAAAAAGAAGACGGAATGGCCAGGATAGAAAAGAAAAAACAGCCAGAAAGAATGTTAGAAAGAGGACCAGGAACGAAGATAGAAAAGCAAAGCCGGCGCCGGGGCCAATGTAGGCCGAGAGGGGAAGGCCTGCGGCCAATAATAGGAGAACGATCAGGCCAATTTTCCATTTTTTTTTTGCCATCAGAATCGGTCCATGATGATTTTCGCCACATCGGATATGGAGAGTTCGGCTCCAAAATCGTTTTTGGCCAGGAAGAAGGCATCGTCCCAAGTGTGCATGCCCTGGAGACCTGGCGTGCGGCCGAAAATCTCTTTTTTCTTGACTGAGCCTTTCATGTCGAAGCCCCGCTCAGCGAGTACGACGAGATCCGGGCCTTTCGAGACAAGCGGGCCGGAGTAGATGTCTTTGGCGTTGAAGACTTTCCGGACGACTTTTTTCCCTTCAAACTCCAGCTTTTCGAGATTCCGGGTGATCTCTTCTTTGATCGCTTTGGCCTCGCTGTGCGCTACCGAGCCCCGCGGATATCTTTCTTTGTAGTTGAGATAGATGCGGCTGGGGTCGAGAGCGAAGGCGACGGTCTTCGGAGAGAGGTCCTCCAAGCCTTTAGGACTGGAATTCGAATATTTGAGGAACTTTTTCTTTTCCAGCCAGGCGTTGAGATACACTTCCTGTTGGATGCCGGTGAAACCGTGGTCGGACAGGAAGAAAATGTTTTCTTCATCCCCCGCGTTCTTCCGGAAAGAGGAGTAGATCTTGTTTATGAGGCGGTCGATCTGGCGGTAATATTCGAGAAAATTTTGATGGTGGGGATGGCTGGGATTCTCATAGGCGTTCCATAAGAAGTGATGGAGCCTGTCTGTCCCGGTCAGGACGAACTCGAAATAGTCCCACTCTTCTTCCCAGAAATAATTGAGGGCTTTCTGGCGGCCCATGAGCGTCTTGATCAACTCCGCCCAAAGGATCGAAGTGCTTTCCCGGGCCTTGACTATGTCGATATCGATCTGGTATCCCATCTGCTCAAGGGCGGCTTTATGGGAGAGAGGATAGACGGCCTTGGCCAGTTCGACGGCGACAAATCCCGAGAGGAGCACCCCGTTGACCTTCCGGGCCGGGTAGGTCGAGGGCTGGTTGATGATGATGCTCTTTGCGCCCTTTTCGGCCAGCGTGTCCCAGAACGTCGGGACTTTGACATCCAGAAAATTGGGAAAGCGGAGGTCATAAGTGCCCGGTTTAAGGTCAGTGAACCCGAAAATGCCGTGTGTGCCCGAGTTTGTGCCGGTCATGAAGTCTGTCCAGCTGACTGCTGAGATTTCCGGGAGGCTGGCCTTCATTTTGTGAAGGTGACCGGAATCGATGATTCGGCCCAGGGCGGACAGGACGCCCTTTTTGGCCAGGTCGAGGAGAAGGTCGAACGGGACTCCATCCAGGCCGATGACACAGACCCGTTTTTCCTTTTTTTTCTTGAGGATAGACATAAACTGGCTTATTATAGCATCAAACCATGTGTTGTCAATGTAAGGGGGAAGAGAGGGGGAGAGAGCTTTGGGAAGGATTCGCTCCCGGCCCCTGCGACTTATTGGACGGCTTTTAGAACATGCCCCAAGAAGACGTCCTCGGGGACGGTGCCTTCGAGGAAGATCGTGTCATTGATGACAGTCTTGGGCACGCCGTAAACGTTGAACTTATTGGCCAGATGAGGGAATTCCGTGGATTCGATCATGTCGGCCTTGATAAAAGGGGATTCCAGGGCGAATTGATGTCCCAGCCTGACAGCCAGAGAGCAATAGGGGCAGGTCGGGGTCACGAAGACCTGGATGTGGATGTTCTTATCGATGGGCTTGAGGGCCTCCTTGGTCTTCTGGGCAAGCGAAGTCTCTCCCTTTGAGACATCGATAATGGCCTCGAGAAGGCTGGTATATTCGTACCCTGAGGGAATGCCGTAGAACCGAATCCCATGGTCTTTCTCGCCCATGATAACCGTGGCCGGGATCTTGTCGACGCCGAATTCGGCGGCCTTCTCCCTGTCGGCCTTGAAATCATAGATCCGAAGCTCGATCTTGTCTGACTGAGCCTTGACCTCCTCGAGCAACTGTTTGGTTTCTTTGCAGAAAAAACAGTCCTGGCTGTCAAGAGCCTTGAGCAGAACCAGGCGGCTGGGCTCCTGGGTGAAGTGGAGAATGGTCACCTTATTGACCATTTCGGCGTCGAATTTCTTTTTGGTCGCCTCGCGGACGATGTTGCTCAGCAAGTCCATCAATTTTCTCCTTCGATCGAACGGCCTCATTATAAGTCCCTGCTTTCTTGTTTGACAAGAGAAAATGACACTGATAAAGTGTTAGCTCGTTGAATCGGAAAGACATGGACAGAACCGAAAAGCTTCTCCATCTCCTGGAAGCGAAATACAGAAAGAAGACCCGCAAGAGTTTCGCCTTTTATCGTCAGGCTCAAAAGGTCATGGTCAAAGGAGGGAGCCATTCGCTCCGTCTTTGGCGGCCGTATCCTTTCATCATGTCGGAGGCCCATGGCCCTTACGTCTATGACGTCGACGGCAACTCTTATATCGATTACTGGCAGGGCCATTATGCCAATATCCTGGGTCACAATCCCAAGGTCTTGAAAAAAGAATTGAACCGGTTCGATCCCGAATGCGGCTCTCTCCACACCGGATTTGAGGGGGAAAGCCAAATCCGGCTGGCTGAACTGCTTATGAAGCAGATCGGCCATAAAGATTACAAAGTCCGGTTCACGACCTCGGGAACCCTGGCCACGATGTATGCCGTCATGCTGGCCCAGGCTTACACAGGCCGAGAGCTCATCTTAAAAATCGGAGGCGGATGGCACGGCGCTTCGCCGTATCTCCTCAAGGGCGTCAAATTTGACAAAGAGAAGGGATTTACCCAGGCCGAATCTGCCGGAGTGCCCGACGAAATCCTGCGAAATATCCTGATCACGCGCTTCAATGATCCCGAGGATCTCATCAAGATTATCTCCAAAAAAGGGGAAAGGATCGCCTGTTTCATTCTCGAGCCCTTTCTCGGCGTCGGCGGTTTCCTGGCCGCCTCCAAGGAGTACCTGGCCCTTGCGAGATCGCTGACGGCGAAGCTTGGGATTGTGCTCATCTTTGATGAAATCATTTCAGGCTTCCGGTTTTGTCCTTCGGGGGTCCATAAACTCTATGGCATTGAGCCCGATCTTGCGACATTCGGGAAACTCATCGGCGGCGGGCACGCGGTCTCAGCCGTGGCCGGAAGGACCGAAATCCTGGACGGAACAAAGCACAAGACGCCCCTGAAGGCACGGGTCCTCTTCGAAGGCGGAACGTTTTCCGCTCACCCGCAGTACATGAGAGCAGGCTATAGCATGTTGAAATACCTCGTCGAGCATAGCTCCGTCGTCTATCCCAAGCTCGGCCGGTCCGGGGATATTCTCCGGAAGAAGATCGAAGATGTCTTTAAGCGCGAAGGCATCGATGCTGTTTGCACGGGCCGGGGGAATGAGGTCGTCCGCGGCAGCTCTCTCTACATGGTCAATTTTCCTTTAAAGAAAGTCGCAACCCCGAGCGCCGACAACATCTGGAATCCGGCCCTCTCCGATATACCGCTCAGGGAAGAGCTCCTCAAACTCGCCCTTCTCACCGAAGGCGTCCATGTCGTCCATGGCGGCGGAGCGATATCCGCGGCCCATAAGGATAGCCATCTCGAGGAGACGGTCGCTGCCTACGCCGCGGCGGCCAGGCTGTTTAAGAAACACCTGTTCTCATAAAACGGGGTCCCCCGTATTTTCCTTTTCTCATTGCCGTCGCCCATCGATGCCCAAAGGATTATCTAAATGTTCGTATGTCAATCCGAAGGGAGGCTGACCGTATATCACGAGCGGCGATGATGCCCCGTGGCTTGCCATGCAAAAGGGGACGGTCCTCTTTTTCCTGAAATTAGGACCGTCCCCCTTGCATTTGAAAGTGATATACGGTCAGGAAGGGAGGCGGGTCGTCCAGGACAAGCTCTCTCGAAGGGAATTATTGGGCCCGCAACAAGAAATAATCGGAAACTGGGATATTGTATTTATCGGCGTCGAGCGACGTGATGATCGTCCTTTTGAATCTCCGCGTGTCCGGGTCCAGGTCCGTCAGGTCAACGATGTCACCGTCCATTTTATTGCCTTGGGGATCGGCGATCAGTTTCACTTTGGGCTTATGGGCAAAGGAGGCCAGGGGATTGTTTTCGACGACGATGCCCATATCTCCCGTATTGAGAACAACGAGCGAACCGATCGGATACACGCCGATCATGCCTGCGAATGTCCTGAGGATCAACGGGTCGAATTCCTCTCCGCTCTTTTCCAGCATGAGGCTGAGAGCTTCCTCTCGAGTGAAAACTTTCGGCCGATAAACCCTTTTCGTCGTTATTGCATCGAAATAATCGACGATCTTGACGATCTTACTGAAGAGGTTGATGCTTGTCCGCCGGACATATTTCGGATAACCGCTCAGGTCGATATTGATGTGGTGTTCGAAGGCGACTTGAATGACCCGGTCCGGGATGCCTCGCTTACTCGCCTGCTCGATGAGCTTCTCTGCTCCAAGATTCGGGTGGGTCTCTATGATGGCCCGTTCCCCGGCGTCGAGTTTCGCCGGCTTATCCAGGATGTCTTTGGGGATCTCGAGTTTGCCAAGATCGTGGAGCAAAGCGCTGACGCCGAGCTCCATCAGCTCGGGCCGGGAAAGCCCCAGCCGCCGCCCGAGGGCGATCGCGAGCAGACAAACGTTCACCGAGTGGTTCAAGGTGTATTCGTCAAAATTCTTGACGTTGGTCAGCCCGAAGAGAAAAGACTCGTCGAAGGCGAGATGGTTGAACATCGACTGGACCCAGCGTTTGGTAAGGTTGAGATTGAGCGCTTCGTCTTCCTGCTCAAAAATTTCCTTGAGGTGATAGATGCCCAAGAAATACATGGTGGCGATCGCTTTGTCCAGGGTCTCGACTTTTTCCGCGGGCGGGATTTTTTCGATGAGGATATGAGGAAAGGACGCCGCCTCGAAATCACTAAAAATCTGTTCGAACTGGTCCTCTTTGGGGATTTCTTTTTCGGCCAGGAAGAACATGAACCGCGTTAGCTCTTCTTTGGTCAGGCCCAGATAGAAGATCAGGGAACCGATCTCCCGCTCTTGAAACGCGTTGAGCAGGAATTTACTGGCGTGGTATGTGGCGAAATCGAATCTCACCCGGACCCGGTTGAGAGAGATCGAATTTTGGCTGACGTAGATCTGGATTTCGTCTTCCCTCTCCAACGCCGTTTGCATGGAACTATAGAGAGTCTCCATCTGCTCCTGAAGGATGCGGTTGTTGGGCTCATAGAATTTGCCCAGTTTAAGGACGACCTGGAGATGGACGACGATTTTCAAAGCTTCTTTTTGGCTTATCTGGGAAGCTCTCTCCTGGGTCGTCATGACGGCCGCTCCTTCCCGGCGTCCTTGCCGGTCGTCAGCCGTTCAAGGGCTTCCCGGCAGGCTGATTTGATCTTCTTCTTGGCTCTCCCGGCGCCGCCGCGGAGGACCTCCACCGCCTTGGGAGTCGCTATCGTTTCCAGCGACCGGACGGCGCAAAGGCGGGATTCTTCTATTTTCGCTTTCTTCAAAAAACCTGATTTTTTAAGGAGCACCCGAAGGAAGTCGCAGGCCTCGTCCGACCCGCCTCGTTCCAGGGCTTTCAAAAGAGCTTCCTTTTCCCGGAGGCTTTTGGCATGGAAATTTTTGGCCAAGGCCAGATGAACGGCGGCATTCATCAGATCCTTGTCCAGGCTCAAATGGATCTTCTCGGCGGCCGCGGTGCGGATATCTTCATCCTTATCCTCGCGCATAAACTCCAGCAAGATCTTATGAGCGACGGTGTCGGAAAATCGTCCCAGGGCCTCGATGACTTCGATCTTGATGTCTTTATTTTTATAGCTAAGGAACTTGGCCAAGAACGGGATCGCCTTTTGATCCTGGAGGTGGCTGAAAATGGCGATGATGGCCTTGGTGATAAATGGCTTCTGCTCCTGGGCTAAGTTGGCCAATAGATCGAGGTGGTCTTTCCCCATTTCTTCGAGGAACTCGAAAGCAGCGGAACGGACTTCCGGATCGAGGCCGTCTTCTAGAAGCTCGGCTCCGATGGACAGCGTCTTAGAACCCAGCCGCCGGAGAAATTCAAAGAACGATTTGAAATCCTTGATCTGCCCTTGCCGGGCCATCTCCAGCAGCGCTTCTAACGGGCACTGGTCGATGATGGTCTTGAGGAATTTTTCAACCTCCAAAGCCCTTTCCGGGGCGTTCAAGGATAAAATTTGGGCCAGGTCTTCCATCTGCCGAATCGAGATCGCGACATACGTAAAATCCCCCTTTTTGAGCCACTCTTGGTAACGCTTTTCCACGAATGAGAGAGCCTTCTTGAACGGCTCAAGCCGGTCCTCAGTGTAGAGAAGCTCGAAGATCAAGCCTAAAAAGTCGAGGGCGGTCGAAATATCTCGCTCATAACTGAGCATGGATTCGATCAGGCTCGAGTCGCCCTTATCCAGGGAATCTGTCAAGCTGGCGAAATCGGCAGCCTCCTTTTGCTCTTTCTGAAGACGGGCCGTGAGCTTTTGGTGAATAACTTCCCTGTCCTCCGCCGTCAGCTCGATCTTGCCCTGGGACATCTGGGCTTTATCGATCTTAAAATCCAAGGCTTTTTTCTGGTGGATGGCCAGCCTGGATTCCAGAAATTCGTCAGGGACGTAATAGCGGCTATGGGGAAAATCCTTCTCCCACAAGGATTCCACGATGTCGTGCTGGTCGGGAGGAAGGAGCGAGACCGTTCTGACAACGTCCAAAAAGGCCAGGAGTTCGGCTTTGTCCAGGTCCCTCAGGAAGGTGAGTTTATGCATGCCGTCCTTGAAAAATAAGTACGGCAGGCTCTTGAGAATATTCTCGTCGCGGTAGGCGATTTCGCCTTCATACGTAAAGGCGTTTTCTTGGATGCCGATATTGAGCTCCTCGTGTTCTTCCAAAAATTTCGTAAGCTTGTCGTAAAGCTCTTCCTGGAAATTGATAACCGAGGCATGGTGGGCGGGAAAGAGTTTCGTTGCGGAAATGGCGTGGGCGAAAAGTAAAAAAAGCTCTTTGACGCGTTTGAGGGTTTCCGGATCGGGGGAACCGCCCTTCGCCTCGAGAGGTTTCTGAGGATTGTTTCTGGGGTCCATTGAAGAGTCGTCTTTTTTCCTTCCGGCTAACAATAAAACAAAAAGTCAAAAATTTCAAACTTCAGGTGCGGAGGCTGAGGACCTCCTTTTCGTAGCGGGCGATGTCGTTCATCCACTCCGCACCGGCCGGAACGTCGGATTGGAGACAGAAATAATCCCAGACCGCGCCGAACGGCATGGTCTTGAACTCTTCGCGGAGGGCGAGGCGGTCGAAATTGTTTCCCGCCCGCTCGGCGGACTGGAGCTTCTCTTCGGGCAGAAGGAGGGCAAATAAAAATCCCTTGAGAGCCGCCCGGGCGCCGATCACCCAGGCGCCGACGCGGTTCAGGCTGGCGTCGAAGTAATCGAGGGCAATGTGGGTCCGGTCCAAGGCCTGGCAGCGGACGATCTCTTCCGTGACGGCCTGGATTTCGTCGT
Source organism: Candidatus Aminicenantota bacterium (assembly GCA_022866045.1). Classification (GTDB taxonomy): domain Bacteria; phylum Acidobacteriota; class Aminicenantia; order Aminicenantales; family UBA4085; genus JALHTW01. The sequence goes on from JALHTW010000087.1 coordinate 29,717, forward strand.
TGAACGTCACGACATGGTCGCTGTCCCAGCGGATGCCGCGGCTGAGGTGAAAGACGAGTCCCGGGGCGAAAGGAAGGATCGCCGAGATCTTGTCGGCGACGGATTCGGTGGGATGGAAATGGCCGAGGTCGAGACAGACCATCTTGCCCTTGCTCAAGGCATAGCCGAGATAAAATTCGTGGGAGCCGGTGACGAACGATTCCGAGCCGATGCCGAAGAGCTTGCTCTCGAGGGAATCCTTCATCTGGGCCGGGCTGTACACGACGGCGTAGATCTCGTCAAGGGA
>JALHTW010000011.1 GCA_022866045.1 Candidatus Aminicenantota bacterium
CGCCGGATCTCATCCTCGCGGCCGATGACCGGGTCGAGCTTTCCCTGCCGGCCCAGAGCCGTGAAATCCCGCGTATATTTCTGCAGGACCTGGTATTTACTCTCGGGCTGAGGGTCGGTAATGCGCTGCGTGCCGCGGATGACCCTGAGGGCTTGAAGGGCGGCGTCTTCCGTGACGCCGTTGTTGGCGAGGATCCGGGCGGCCTCGGACGATCCGTCTTTGAGCATTGCGAGAAACAGGTGCTCCGTCGAAATATATTCGTCCTTGAGCTTGTCGGCTTCTTTCCGGGCTTCGTTCATGATCTGTCGCAGCGAGGACGACAGATAGACCTCTCCGCCGTGGACCTTGGGAAATCTCTCGAGCGCCTGCTCCAGATCCTCCCTCATTTTGGCCCGGTTGGTCCCGATCTTGGTCAGGACCGCGGCGACGATATTCTCCTCCTGGACAAGGAAGCTCCAGAGCAGGTGTTCGGGGTGGACTACCTGGTGACCCATCTCTTCCGCCTTCGTCTGGGCCGCCTGAAAAGCCTCCTGAGACATGACCGTGAATTGATCCAGACGCATGGTCGTTTCTCCTCCAAGCCGTTAAGCTAATACATAGATTCCAAAACAAGAATTGTCAAGAGTTATCAAAGCGGTGACTTTTTCTCTTGTCGAAAGCCAGGAGCTTTCTCCATTCTTTTAGAAGCATTTCTGTTCGTGTGATTACAATTGGCGTCAGAGGCCGCCCTTAGCCCCGGACCCGGGGAACCAGTCCCGTCGGTTCCCCCCGTCGGAGAAGCCGACGGGCCCCCCTTCCGCTACGGGGGCTTCAGGGCGGCCTCCGGCGCCAATGGGAGATCCCATATTTAGAAATGCTTTCCATTCTTTTTTCCCTCTTGACAATTTGAAAAAAATGGCTATTTTTTGAGGTGAGAGCGGGCCATGGAAGAGATCGAAATTTCGAGCTGGATTACGCTCGACGCGATCAAGAAAAAAAGCAAAGTCGTCGAGACCGTCGGGAACCTCCAGACAGGCCACAGCATGTCCGTCTTCTGCAAGATCGAGGACGATTATCTCGAGCTCCTCTACAGCGACTCAGCCGCGAACTACCTGCGCCGTTACGAAGACAAGGACGAGTTCGAGGTCGCGATCGACGAGCGCAAGGAAGAGGACGGCGAAACTCCTTTCGAAGAGGACCACGAGTCCGAGGAGGATTACGAAGAACCCGAAGAAGAAGAGGAAGAGGAATTCAAGATCGAGGACGAATCGGACAGCTATTGACGGAGTTTCTCCGCCAGCCGGTGGAGAAGGTTCAGGGCGGCGAGGGGGGTCAAGGCCGCGACATCGCAGGATGAAAGCTCATCCTTTAGTTCACGGAATATTTCCTGTTCGCGGTCTTCCTTAAAGAGGAGTCCCTGGTTCTTGTCCCGTTTTCTGGGCGTCTTATAAGCGATCTTGGGCAGGCCGGCCTCGTCCAGCTCCTGTTTTTCCAGGTTGAAGAGGATCTCGCGGGCCCGGGACACAACATCCCGCGGAATGCCGGCGAGCTTCGCTACATGGATGCCGTAGCTCTGGTCGGACGGCCCGGCGATGATCTTTCTAAGGAAGACGATGTCGTCCTTCCATTCCCTGACCGCGAGGTGATAGTTCTTGATCCGTTTGAGGGTCAGGGCCAGTTCGGTCAGCTCGTGGTAGTGAGTGGCGAACAGCGTTTTGGCCCGGACATCCTCCTTTTCATGAAGGTATTCGGCGACCGCCCAGGCGATGCTCAATCCGTCGAATGTGCTCGTCCCCCGCCCGATCTCGTCCAGAAGGATCAGGCTCCGCGGCGTGGCGTTGTTCAGGATGTTCGCCGTTTCAAGCATCTCGACCATGAACGTAGACTGGCCGACGTTCAAGAAATCCATGGCACCGATCCGGGTGAAGATCCTGTCCACGACACCGATCACGGCTTCGCGGGCCGGGACGAACGAACCGATCTGGGCCAGGATCGAGATGAGGGCGACCTGACGCAGATACGTGGATTTTCCGCCCATGTTCGGGCCGGTGATGATCAGGATCTGGTTGTCTTCGCGGTCAAGGTCCGTGTCGTTGGGAATGAAGGCTTCCTCGTTCGTCACTTCGATGACGGGATGGCGGCCTTCCTTTATTTTAATGATGTCGCCGGAGTTCACTTCGGGCCGGAAATAGTTTCGCCGGGAAGCCAGCTCGGATAGTCCGGCGAGGACGTCGAGGAGGGCGATGTCCGACGCGATTCTTTGGAGCCGATGCGTTTCCAGGGCGATCTTCTCCCGGACCTCGGAAAAGAGCTTAACCTCCAGTTCTCCGATGCGCTCCTCGGCATGAAGGACTTTTTCCTCATATTCCTTGAGCTCGGGAGTCAGAAACCGCTCGGAGCCGACGAGCGTCTGCTTGCGGACATAATCCGGCGGAACTTGGGGCAGGTTGGACTTGGTGACCTCGATATAATAGCCAAAGACCTTGTTATAACGGATTTTGAGCGAAGAAATGCCGGTCCGCTCCCTCTCCCTTTTTTCAAGCCCGGAAATGAACGATTTCCCCGAACGGCTGATCGACCGCAGCTCATCGAGCTCCGGATGGAACCCGTCTTTGATGAGGCCGCCTTCGGTGAGGAGGAAGGCGGGTTCATCCAGGATGGACTGATCGATGAACGCGGCGATATCCTGAGCGTTGTCCCACCGGCCCCGCATCTCTTCAAGAAGTCCGGTTTTGAAGGGCGCGAGAAGCGTCAGGACCTTGGGAAGGGGAAGAAGGGATTTCTTCAAGACGACCAGGTCGCGCGGATGGGCCGCCCCGAGCGAGATCTTCCCCGCGAGGCGCTCAAGATCCAGAATGCCCTTGAGGCTTTCGCGGAGCTCTTGGCGAGAGATCGTGTCCTGGAGCAGCTCTTCGACGGCGTCCAAGCGCCTTATGATCGCGCCGCCGTCGAGGAGCGGACGGAGGAGCCAGTTCCGCAGCAGCCTCCCGCCCATCGGCGTGACCGAAAAATCGATGATGTCGAGGAGCGTGTCATCTGCGCGGCCGTCCCTGAGGTTCTTTGTGAGCTCGAGGTTCCGGATTGTGGATGCGTCGAGGACCATATGGTCGGCGGTATGGATGTAGGAGATCTTGTGGATGAGGGCGAGCGAATCTTTCCGGACTTTTTTCAAGTAATACAGGAGCGCGCCGCCTGCGGAAACAGCGAGGGGCTTATCTTCGAGGCCGAAACCCGCGAGCGATTTCACCTGGAAATGGCTTAACAGATCATTCCTGGCCTGGGCCTGATCAAAAACCCAGGCTTCGATCGGGCTCCTCAACACGGTCTTCAGGTCGCTTTTGGCGAGGAGCCGGGAGATTTCCTCGTCATCGCCTTCGGGAAAGACGAGTTCTTTCGGCGACGCTTTGAAGAGCTCGTCGAGGAGAGCTTTCGGGTCCATCGCCTCCCTCTGCGTCACCCTCATCTCTCCAGAGGCGAGATCGATAAGGGCCAGCCCCCATCCGGGCTCGTCGATGAGGAGGGCGGCGATGAACACATTTTCCTTCGCGCTTTCAAGATCGAACTCGACCGCCGTCCCGGGCGTCAGGACCTTGATGACTTCGCGCTTGACGACGCCCGTGGCGGTCTTCGGGTCTTCGACCTGCTCACAGATGGCCACTTTGTAGCCGTGCTTGAGGATCTTGGCCAGGTAGGAATTCACGGCATGGTAGGGAACGCCGCACATGGGCACCTTCTGCCGCGACGTCAGCGCGATCTCGAGGACTTGGGAGCCGATCTTGGCGTCCTCGTAGAACATCTCATAGAAGTCGCCGAGCCGGAAAAAAAGAAGGGTGTCCGGGTGGTTCTTTTTGATCCGGAAATACTGCGCCATCATCGGCGTAACAGAATTCGGCTCGCCCACGATCGAATTATATGAAAATACGATCCCATTGACAATTTCCACGATAGGACCCAGATCGGCCGAGCTGCATCCGACAGCCCGCCCTTCCGGAAGGTCGCGCCGAGCGCCATCCGCCTGAGGAGCGATCAGGAGACCATCGTCATCGACGGCAAATCGTTCGAATGGGCCTTAGATAAAAGGACGGGCGCTATCCGCCGCACTGCGATCTGCGGCGTTCCCTTTGTCGCGGGCGGGCCTATCCTCATGCCAGCCATCCCCCTGCGCCGCCCTCGCTCCAGTCTTTGACATTTCAGTTAAGAAAATATAATGTCAGGCTAACAAGGATTTAAAAAAATGAAATTCGCAAGAAACATGATTGTGACATCAGGCATTTTGGTTTTGGCTGTGGCTATTTTCGACGGCTGCGCGCCGAAGAGATATTCAGACGGCATTTATGCCGAAGTAACGACGAACAAAGGATTGATCGTCCTTCGCCTCGAGTTCGAAAAAACCCCCATGACCACCGCGAATTTTGTCGGCCTGGCCGAAGGGACGATCAAGAATGCGGCCTTTCCCAAAGGGATACCCTATTTCAACGGGACCACGTGGCATCGGGTCGTGCCGGGCCACGTCATCCAGTGCGGGATTCCCAAAAGCGACAAAGCGAAGGATCCCGGCTATCAGTTCCCGAACGAGATCCATCCCGACCTGAATCATGGCCGGGCTGGCATGGTGAATATGGCCAACGGCGGACCGCATACGAACGGAAGCCAGTGGTGCATCACCCTCGGTGACCGCTCCTATCTCGACGGCGATTACAACGTGTTCGGCCGTGTCGTCGAGGGAATGGATGTCGTCTTTTCTATCGTGCAGGACGACGACGTGCAGAACATAAAAATCGTTCGTGTCGGAAAAGCAGCCAGGAAATTTCGGCCGACGACCGAGTCCTTCCAGAAGATGGTCGAGGAGGCAAAGGTTCGTGTCAAGGACGCCGACGAAAAAAAGAGGCGCGACGAAAACGAGATGATCGCCAAGAATTGGCCGAATGCTGTCGCCGCCGAAAACGGCCTGAAATATATTATCATGGCCGAAGGGAAGGGAAAAATCCCGGCGCCCGGAGCAAAGCTCAAGATCGCTTATTCAGGGAAAACTCTCTCCGGCAAGTCTTTCGTCAGCACGGCCGAAGCGGGCAAGCCTTATTGGAGAGAGAAGCCCGAGCTGTTCGACTTCGAAGTCGGAAAGAGCAAGGTCAATCCCGGTTTCGACACATCCGTCGCTCAGATGAAAAAAGGCGAAAAGCGCCTCGTCATCGTCCCCTCCGACCAAGCCTACGGGACAGGCGGATTCTACGCCGGGCAGCGGGAGGGCGAGAAGCGATTCGTCATCTCGCCCAACACAATCCTGGTCTATGAGGTCGAGTTGCTTGATATTTTAAGATAAAAAAAACGGACCTCTAGAGTTTCAACGACAGCCTGTAGCGGTATCCCAAGTCTTTTTTGACGAATTCAAACGAGTCGATGACATTGAGCTCCGGAAGATTCCATTTGGCGATGCAGGCATAAACGTCCTTATGCCCTCTGTGGCGCGCGTATTCAATGACTTTTTTGTGGAGGGCTTTGGAAATTCCCCTGTTTCGATAGGGCTTGGAGACGAACGTAATCTGGAGGTAAAACTCCGGCGGGGTCCATCCCGGAGAAACAGGAAGAATATCATACATGTTGTCGACTTCGGGAGCTCCGAGCGAGGGATATCCGATGAGAAAGCCGACGATTTTTTTGCCCATGACCGCCACGAAAGTCTTATACTTCGTCCCGGGCCTGAGATAGCGGTCCTGATAATCCTCGATTCCCGACTTTATTTGAACATCCTTGAATCTTTCGGCCAGCTCCGCCTCAAGCTCCCGGACGAGCTCAAGCATCTGCGGCAGGTCGGCAGGACGGTATTCACGGATTCTGACCCTGACGGTCGTCTTCCCAATCATCCTTGAATTTCCTTATCCGTTCCCGGGACGACGGCCCGACCCGCTTATTCCTATCCTAATCAAAATCGGCCGAGAATCAAGATTTCTTTCTCTCGACATAGCCATGCCCCCCTCACTCCCCTTGGAGAAGAGGGGATTTGGGCGATTTGAATGAGCGATCTTATCTTATTTCTGCACGGGCGAGGCGTCGTCGATGACCCACATCCCGCGGCCGTTCGTGGCAATGACGATCATGTTGTCCCGTGGATGGATCTGAAGGTCCCAAACCGCCGCGTTCGGCAGGCCGCTCCCCAGATAATTCCAGGTCTTGGCCCCGTCCGTCGTCACATACACGCCCAGGTCTGTGCCGCAGTAGAGAACGTCCTTTTTCTTGGGATCTTCGCGGATGACGTTCGTCGGGCCGCCCGGAAGGTTGGCCGCAATGCTCATCCAAGTTTTGCCGTAGTCCGCGGACTTAAAAACATAAGCCGCGAAATCGTCATCGTGTCGGCCGATCAGGGTAATATAAACCGTCGCCGGGTCATATTTCGAAGCGACGATCGTCCAGACGTGCTTGTTGTAGGGCAGCCCGGCCGTGATTCCAGTCCAGGTTTCACCGCCGTTTTTCGTCACGTGGACGCGGCCGTCGTCGGTGCCGGCGTAGATCACTCCAAACTTAAAAGGCGATTCGGCGATGGCCGTCAGCGCGGCATAGTTGATGGCATAGGGCAGTTTTCCCTGGGTCTGCGGGTCATTGTAGGTCAGGTCGGGGCTGATCTTCTCCCAGGTCTCACCCTTGTCCATCGAACGGAACACATATTGGAAGCCGTGGTAGATCACAGAGGGATTGTGGGGCGAGAGGACGGTGGGCGCGAGCCACTGTCCGCGATAAATGGGCTCGCCCTGGGCCGGCTTCGGATAGATGTTCTTGTTCTCCCACTGGTCGTTCTTTCTTTCCGAGCGTCGGACCATGCCGTAGTACTGGGAGGAATAAATCAGATTGGGATTGGTCGGGTCGATGGCGATGTGCGTTCCTTCGCCGCCGGGAGCGTCTTCCCAACGCACAACCGGCCCGCGGAAGCGGCGGCCGGTCGCCGGCGGCAACGGGCCTACGCCGAGCCCCCGCATGGTGCCCTGGTCCTGGATCGAGCCGTAGACCGTGAACGGCTTTTGCATATCTAGGGCGACGTTGTAGAACTGAATGGAGGGAATTCCTTTGTGAAAATCCCGCCATGTCTTGCCGCCGTCGTAGGAGATGTTGGCCCCGCCGTCGTTAACGTTGATGATGTAGCTGGAATCGCTCGGGTCGATCCACAGGCCGTGATGGTCGCCGTGCAATCCTTCATAGCTCAAACCTTTAAAGGACTTGGCGCCGTCCGTTGATTTATACAGCCCGAGGCCCATGAGGTAGACCGTGTTATCGTCGCTGGGATCGACGCGGATCTGGCCGAACACCCACCCATACGTGCCGCCGAAGCGTTCCATCATTCGGTCCGCAGGGCTGACCTTCTTCCAGGTCTCACCCTGGTCGTCCGAGCGATAGACCTCAGCGCCGACGATATCTGGATACGTTCTGAGCCGGAGGTAGGAATCCAACTCCCCTTCCTTCGGCATTCGCAGCGCCATGTGATTGTCCACATAGGCGTAAACAACGTTAGGCTTGGACAGGCAAAGGTCAAGTCCTATGCGGCTGATCTTGCTCTTATCGGGGGGCAGGCCGTTAGTCAGGGGCTTCCAGGTCCTGCCGCCGTCGACGGTCTTGAACAGCCCTTCGCCGCCGGGGACCGGGTCGCTCCAGCGCTGCCGGATGCGGTTCCACATCGAGGCGATCAGGACCTCAGGATTTTTGGGGTCCATGACCAGGTCGATGGCGCCGATTTTCTCGTTGATGTAGAGGACCTTCTGCCAGGTCTTGCCGCCGTCGGTCGTCTTATAGACGCCGCGGTCCGGGTTGTACGTCCATTCGTGGCCCGAAGCCGCAACATAGACGATGTCGGGATTGGCCGGATGGATGCGGATCCGGCCGATCGTACAAGTGCCGGTCAGGCCCATGGGCTGCCAGATTTTCCCGGCATCCGTGGATTTATAGATCCCCGTCCCGGCGAGAGAAGCGCGGAAGATGTTGGCTTCGCCAGTTCCGTAATAGATGATATTCGGATCGGACGGGGCAATATCAATATCCCCCGACGAAAGCGTCGGCAGCTCGTCGGTCAGGCACTCCCAGGTGATCCCGGTGTTTTCCGTCTTCCACAGTCCGCCGACGGCCGAGGCAATGTAAATGACAGTCCGGCTGCCCTTGGGAACGGCAACGTCCGTGCAGCGGCCGCCGATGATATCAGGCCCGATGAACCGCCACTTCATGTCTTTATAAGGCGTCTGGGCCTTCATGGCCATGTGCTGGTCGTACCATTTCATCCGCAGCCCTGGATCGGTGTTTTCGACCTTCGTCTGTGCTGCCTTGGCTGCCGGCGCCTTCGTCTGCGCGGCCGAGATGGCGACGATCGCCAGGACGACGACTACAATAAAAAAGACGCAAGAACGTTTGGATAATTTCATGACTCCTCCCTCATTGTCTGGATTTGAAAGAAATGATGATAATACATCATATATTTTATTTCAGTAGGAATGTTATTTTTTTCGGGGGATGTTGTCAAGAAAAGAGCGTGGACTTACCGGAATAAAACGTTCAGGAGCGCAACTTAGGGAAACGGCCCAAGCCGCTCTATCGCCAAATAAATTCCTTCCATTCGACGCTCCAATCCAGCCCTAAGAACCCGGCCTGCATCATCCCCTGGCCGCTTCCTTCTGAGATATCTGAGTTGAAGACAACCATATCCGGCCAGGCAAAGCCAGAGGCAAGCTAGGGCCGCGTATTCGTCAATCGCATTCCCTGAATTCCCGTGCCGCCGAAGACGCCGAGAAACGTTCCCTCCGATAAGATCAATCGTCGAAGAAGAAGCGCTGCGGACGCTTGTCTTTGTTGTTGACGCCGTTGGCGTCGAGCGCCCACATGCCACGGCCATGCGTGGCGATGACGATGATGTTGTCGCGCGGATGGACGATCAGGTCGTGGACGTAGGTCGAGGGGAGGTTGGCGCCCAGGACATTCCATGTCTTGGCCCCGTCTGTGGTGACATAGACACCCTGGTCTGTTCCGACATAGAGGACGTTCCGGTCCGCCGGGTCTTCGCGGATGACGTTGACCGGGCCGAGCGGGATGCCTTTAGAAATGTCCGCCCAGGTCTTGCCGCAGTCCGTGGACTTCCAGACGTAGGGGGTGACGTCGTCGTCGCGCTTGCCGTTCTGGGTCATATAGACAGTGGCCAGGTCATACTGGGACGCAACGATTCGCGAAACCCACTTCTGGTACGGCAGCCCGGCCATGATCTCGGTCCAGGTCTTGCCGCCGTCCTTGGTCACCCAGACCTTGCCGTCGTCGGTGCCGACATAGATCAAGCCGTATTTGAGCGGCGACTCGGAGATGGCGAACAGAACGTGGTACGGAATGTCGCCCATTTCCGCTGTCGTGTTGTAGGTCAAGTCGGGACCGATCTTTTCCCAGGTATCGCCTTTGTCGAGCGACCGGAAAAGGAACTGCATGCCGTGATAGATGATGTTCGGATTGTGCGGCGAAATAATGAACGGCGCCAGCCACTGGCCTCGGAGTCTCGGCTCGTTTTCGAACTGGCGCGGCAGAAGGCTCTTGCTGAACGGCCGGCCGGCCGCGGCCCCTTGCTTGTCGTATTCTGTCCGACTGATCGAGCCGTAGAAACCGGCCGAATAGACGATGTTCGGGTTGGTCGGATCGATAGCATGATTCGAGCCTTCGCCGCCCGGAGCGCTTTCGAACGGCTGGGCCGGGATCCTATCCCGGCCGCGGACGAGGTCCACCGGCGCGCGGAAGCTCCCGTGGTCTTGCATCGAGCCGTAGACCTTGAACGGAGTTCCCAGATCATAATTGATGTTAAAGAACTGGCAGACGGGCAGGAGGTTTGTGAATGTCCTCCAGTTCCTGCCTTTGTCATAGGTGACGGCAAGCCCTTGGTCGTAGCCCTTGACCATGTAATTGGAATTCTCGGGATCGATCCAGAGGGCATGATGGTCGACGCCGGGGCCGGGGACGCGCTGGAAGGTCTTTCCGCCGTCTCGCGAAACGTTCAGGCGCAGGCCCATGGTATAGACCGTGTTCTCGTCATTGGGGTCAACGCGGATTTGACCGAAGACCCAGCCATAGGTTCCGGAATGGCCCTCCATGTATTGTTTCATTTCCGGGGTCAGCGGGCAGACCAGCTTCCAGGTCTCACCCTTGTCATCGGAACGCCACACCGTCGCACCCTTGATGAAGCCGGCCGAGGGGAGCCCGTAGGAATCCATCTTTTCTTCTTCGGTCGCTTCCCTCGCCTTTTCATAATTATCTATATAAGCGTAGAGGACACTCGGCTTGGTCAGGCAGATGTCGATGCCGATCCGGCCCCGGAATTTGGCTTCCGGCAGGCCGTTGTTGATCGGCTTCCAGGTCTTGCCGCCGTCGGTCGTCTTGAATATGCCGCTGCCAGAGTAGGTCGGCTCATTGCGCGGATCGTTCCATTTCTTGCGCATCCGCTGCCACATGGCGGCGTAGAGCGTCATATCGTCCTGGGGGTCCATGCGCAGGTCGATCGCTCCCGTTTCCTCATTCACGTAGAGGATTTTTTCCCAATTCTTGCCGCCGTCTACGGTCTTGAATACGCCCCGTTCAGGGTTCATCGTCCACTCGTGGCCTGACGCTGCGACGTACACGACGTCGGAGTTCTTTGGATGGACGACGATCCGGGCGATCGTGTTCGTCCCGGCCAGACCCACGTGGTTCCAGGTCTTGCCGCCGTCGGTGGACTTATAGATCCCCGCCCCGGACTGCGAGCTGCGGAAGATGTTGGCCTCGCCCGTTCCCACCCAGACGATCTGCGGGTTGGACGGAGCGATAGCGATATTGCCTATCGCCGTCGACGGTCCCTGTTCGAAGACCGGGTCCCAGGTCGTCCCTTCGTTTTCGGTCTTCCAGACGCCGCCCGACGCCGTGGCGACAACCATCGTGTAATTCTTGCCTTTCGGCGCCACGACGGCGATGTCTGTCGATCGGCCGCTGACGTTCGTCGGCCCCAGGAACTGCCATTTCAGGTCCTTGAACTTCGAGGTCTTTTTCATCTCGACATGCTGGTCGTACCACTGCAGGCGTAACTGCGGA